>JBKPBA010000565.1:0-8718 GCA_046726675.1 Chloroflexota bacterium | reverse complement strand
CGAGCATCTGCTGCACCAGCAGAAAGTAGCCTGCCGCGTCTTCTTCCTCACGAAACACTGCAGCTGCCAGTTTGCCAGTGGCATCATCGATCGCAGCGATCAGGCAGAGCCAGGGGCCGCGATCCCCAAGCCAGGCATGTCGACTGCCATCGATCTGCACCAGCATCCCCTCTTGCGCATAGCGGACACGGCGGCGGCGATGCTGTCGTCGCCGCTGCTTTCTCGGGGAAGCGATCCCTGCCGGAAGCCTGATGCGACGCACACTGGTACGGGAGAGCTCGATGCCATCACGCTCAGCCAACAGATCGCGCAGATGTTGGTAATTGCACCCCGCGTAGGTCGTGCTTGCCAGTTCGATCACCTGGTGTCGCACCTCCTCGACTTCCCGCTTGTACCGGCTTCCTGCCTCGATTCCCATGGGCCAACGCAGCAGCGCCCTCCTGTTGATACGCTGCACAGAGTCGTCTCACCTGTCGTTCTGACAGCTTGAGCAGCACGGCCGCTTCTGCTGCCGTGAGTTGGCCCACCAAGAGTCGCGAAAGCACCATCACTCGTTTCTGTTCTTGTGTGTTCAAGGTGATTGTCTCTTTCATAGAAGGACATTTTCCCTGAACACTTAGACCCTGTCAAAATCATAGAACACTAACACTACTAACACCTATAGTTGACAAACAAACAGTAATTTGCTATACTCACTTAGCTTTTAGTAAAGAACAAGTGTTCTTACAAAGTCAGTTTGCTAAAAGCTGAACCTTGACAGAACTTACGGAATTATTAAAGTTACTTCTGATTGGTCTGGCTTCACCTGTCCTGAAAACAGGATCAGCACAAGTGCGTGCTGGATAGATGCAGGCTAGAACAAGAAAGGAGAAAAAACTTGAGAAAGATTTTTTCGGCAAAAGTTTGGTTTTCGTTATTAGGTTTGATTTTAATGCTTGGAATAGCTTTGACATCTTGCGGTGAAACACAATCAGCACAAGCACCAAATAACACGAAGGTAAAAGCACAACCTAAGGAATCTAATGGCCAAAAACAACAGTCATCGTCATCTTTATATTCCCAGAAAGACGGTAACATACTTTGGTCCGGGAATTTTGAAACAGGAAATTTTAGTAATTGGGAAGAAGTTCATCAAGGAGGAAAATGGGGTAATAGCAGTGCTACTATTGTTACTTCACCGGTTCCTCCTGGTTTTCGTTATTCGGTAAAACTTGAAGTTATTCCCACTGGTCACAAAAATAACAGGGTTGAACTGTCGGCTTCACAACAAGCTACCGGCGGATACGATGGACAAGAATGGTACTATTCCTGGTCATTCTATGCTCCATCAAATCCGAATGCAACAAGCGGCTGGGCGCAGACGAATATCACCCAATGGATGGATCTTCTATACCAGTGCTCTCCGCCCGAACAGATCGACATTATGCCCGGCAATCCTCCTCATCTTGACTTTCATTCAGAACTCCGTGATAACAGTAACGGATGTGCCCACATCGGGCCGACTCAAGATTGGGATTTGGGTCCAATGGAGTATGATAAATGGAATAACATTACCGTGCATCTAAAATTCTCCGCCGATCCGGCTGTCGGGTTTGCCGAAATTTGGGTAAATGGAAACAATGTCCTTCCGTTCACTCATGTGAGGACGCTGGATACCAGCGGAGGCGTGTATATGGAACAAGCAATCTATCATCCTGGCGAGGGTGGTCCGCATATCCTCTACCTTGATGGCACACGGCGTCATGATAAATATAGCGGAGCAAATGGAAATACTTGAAAAAGAACTCGTCGTACTTCATGCTCTCCTCCTGAATTTTCCAATGGAGCCTCAATACTCCTGGCTCGATATTGCTGTGACCTTGCCCCAGAAGCGGCGATAGGTAAAGATGAAGTAGATTACGGCCAGCATGATGCCCACACTCCACCAGATCAGGCCAACCGCCAGGGCGTATTGCAAAGCCGAAGTATTGTAGATGGTTAGGCTGTTTGCCGGGTTAACGGCAGGTAATACCAGGGATACAGGCTAAAAGCCGCGCTGGTCAGCATGCCCAGAATGAACGTGCCGGACGAGAGCAGAGCGGCCATGTCACGCTTCCTGTGGCAAGTGGACCTGCGCGAGATCCTTGTGTAATAGGAAGATCGCGTTGACGATCTCACTCAAGAGGGTCATTTGAGCAATGGTGGCAAATGCTCCCAGTGTTCCCAGTACCATGGTGATCGCTAGAATACCACGCGATGGTTCGATGCATGCGAGCAGTTTATTATGCATGAGCTCTTCTTCCAAAACGCTGTCTTTCAAGCAGAAAGTTCGTCTTTGTATGGATGCACCTCACACCTCAACATCGGCAAGAGAGTCCCGTACCCAGGTGGGCCGATAAGGGAAGCGCTCCACCTGCTCGCGACTGGTAACTCCGCTAAGCACCAGGATGGTCCGCAAGCCGCTCTCGATCCCTGCAATGATATCGGTATCCATGCGATCCCCGATCATCACCGAGTCCTCGGAATGGGCGTCGAGCGTGCGCAGGGCAGTGCGCATCATCAGCGGGTTCGGTTTGCCGATGAAATAGGGCTTGATGCCCGTGGCCGCGCTGATCAAGGCGGCTACGGCACCGGTCGCTGGGACGATGCCCCCTTCGCTTGGTCCTATTACGTCTGGATTGGTGGCAATGAACCGTGCGCCGGCGCTCACGAAACGGATGGCGCGGGTGATGCGTTCGAAACTGTAGGCGGTCGTCTCGCCCAGTACCACATACTCTGGCTTCTGGTCGGTCAGGACATAGCCGACCTCATGCAATGCCGTTGTCAGTCCGGATTCCCCAACGGTGTATGCTCGCCCACCCGGTCTCTGCTCGTGCAGGAATTGCGCAGTAGCCAACGCGGAGGTGAAGATCGCTTCTGCTGGCACCTCTAGCCCAGATAGGACAACCGCACCTGCAGGTCGCGTGGAACGTACCGCGAGTTGTTGGTCAAAATCAAGAATGGATGCTCCTGTGCCCGCAGGCGTTGCACAAATTCTGCCGCCCCGGGTATGAGCGCCGCACCCCGCAGGATGACTCCATCCATATCGATCAAGTGATACATGATGCCGTCCATATACATTTCTCTGTTATATATTGCAGCCAGGTGTCCATACGTTATTCACCAGGTCGATCAATCAGCATCGGCAAGCGCGTGATGTGCATTGACCGTTCGGTCATACTTCCCACCCGGTCATGGTCTGTGGCCAATCACGCGGCCTGCGCCTCCTCCTCTACATACGAGAGCGGCCGGGCAACATGCTCCAGCGATTTGCGTTCCGCATTGACGCCGAAGAAGACCTCGATCAGGCCTGCAGCAGCCATCAACGCCGCGCCAAGCACATATCCATAGAAGATATTGAGCGGTTTCCCCGACTGGATCAGTGCGCCAAACAGCGTGGGAGCCAGCGCGGCGGCCCCGGTTCCAATGGCATAGAAGAGCGCGATGGCATTGGCGCGCACCTCCAGGGGGAAGACCTCGCTGACCGTCAGGTACGCCGAACTCGCCCCCGCGGAGGCGAAAAAGAAGATGATCGACCAACAGATGGTCTGCGTCGTTGCGCTGAGTATGCCCTGGAGGAACAGCCAGCCAGTGAAGGTCAGCAGGATGCCCGAGAAGAGATACGTGAAGCTGATCATCTGTTTCCGACCGATCGTATCAAACAACCGCCCCAGGGTCAGTGGCCCCAGAATATTGCCAATTGCGAACGGGATCAGGTACCAGCCAACGGTGCTTGCCGGGATGTGATAGAAGGTGGTGAGCACCAGGCCATAGGTGAAGAAGATCGCGTTATAAAGGAACGCCTGGCCCACCATCAGCGAGAACCCGAGCAGCGCACGCGTTGGATACTGGCGCAAGATGGCGCGCATGATCAGACGATAGCTGACCGTGCCAAGTGGGCGCATGAATAGAGACCCCTCAGGCTCCGGCAATGCTGCGAGATGCTCCTCCTGCATGATCTCGCGCTCAATCATGCTGACGACCTGGTCCGCCTCGTCGAAGCGTCCATGCATCATCAGCCAGCGTGGACTCTCGGGGAGATTGCGTCGGACGAGCAGGACGGCCAGCCCTAGCAAGGCACCCAGACCGAACGACAGTCGCCATCCCACGTTCACTGGGAACAGATGGGGATTGAGCAGGACGGTTGTCAAGGCGGCGCCGAACGCCGTACCGACCCATCAGGTGCCGTTGATCGCCAGGTCCGTCCAGCCTCGCGCACGCGCCGGGATGAGCTCATCAATCGCGGAGTTAATGGCCGCATACTCCCCACCGATGCCTGCACCCGCCAGGAAGCGGCAGGCGAAGAACCAGGCGAAGTTGAAGGAGAAGGCGGTGGCAATAGTAGCTATGAGATAGACGGCCAGTGTCACCAGAAAGAGCGTTTTGCGCCCATACATGTCGGTCAAGCGGGCGAAGAACAAAGCGCCCACGACGGCACCAATCAGGTATGCTGTGCCTGCGCTCGCGACCTGCACGACCGAGAGGTGCAGCGTGTGCGGATTCGTGAGCACAGCGCCGATAAAACCGATGATTGTGACCTCAAGGCCATCGAGAATCCAGGTAATGCCAAGTGAAATGACCACAATCCAGTGCCACCGGCTCCAGGGAAGACGATCCAATCTGGCGGGAATATTCGTCCTCACCGCCTTCGCTCTGGATCCTACATTACTACTTGTAGCTTGCATAGCTCAAAGCCTCCTTTGCAGTTCTCTACGTTGCCCTGACTACATCAGTATTTCCGACTGACAACGTTCCTACCAGACGACAGCATTCAGCAAGAGAGATGGGATGTGAGGCCTTCTCATCAATCTTAGAGATAACGTGCGAACCACTGGGCCGCGAGCTGACCTACCTTTTGCACTGACTGCTCGTTTTCAAAGACGTTCGCCACTTCTGGAATGGCCTCGAGCGTGTGAGGGAGGCCTCGCTCCCTGGCCTCCCTTACGATATCCAGTGTCGTATCGGTGGTAAGCTCTGCTACTGCTTTGAGGCTCATGTCTATCAACTGCATATCTCTTTCGCCAGCGATGAACAGCGTTGGCGGCACAATTCTGGGCAGATACGAACTCACCAGGTCGGTCCGTGGGGCGACGGCGACGACGGCGTGAATGGCATCGGGCCTTCTGGCAGCGGCAGCCAGAGCAGCAGCAGCGCTCACACCGGTGCCAAAACATCCGATGCTTAAGCTCTGCGTTTCGTCGTTGTTGATCAGCCAGTTCGCAATCCCTATGATACGCTGGTGAAGTATGTCGACATTTTCGCGGAAGTAGCGCGTCTTTTTGTCTACCGTCTCATCATCCAGCGTAAGCAGGTTCACCAATAAGGTGGCGAGGCCTGCCCGGTAACTCGCATCTGCCAGAGCATGCAAACCACTCAGGATATGCTCCGAGTTGTTAATACGCTCAAGGGCTATGACCACCAGAGCATGAGCTCCCTCGGGTATTCGCAAGACGCCTTCGAGTTGGACAGCGCCAGCCCAAACCATAACCTGTCGTTCCTGGTAGTTGTTGTCATCGCTTGCTGAAATGAATTCGTCGTGTGTCAATCTTTCCTCTTATTCGGACTGTGACTCTGGCATGATTCAAACTTCCTGAGGCCTCATGATGAAGAGCGGTACCATTGTGGCATGCAACACTCGTTCAGTGATACTGCCGAGTGCCCAACGTTGCACCCCACCTCGCCCATGGGTCGCCATGGCGGTGAAGTCAACCTTCTCTTGCTCTGCCGTCTGCACAATGGCTTCAGCTACATCAGGATCGGTAGCAACGACGGTGGTGACAGCAAGGTTGTATTTCGCCAACTCGCCTTCCGAAAAGCGTTTGGCCACGGTTTCCAGGTACTGCTCGTACTCCTGTTTTGCCTCCGCTCTCATCTGGGCATCATAGAATGAATCCACTGTGCTCCTGAATTTGCCGTAGCCGGAGGGGATATCAACGACCCGCATCAACTGCAATGTGCCTTGTTGCGATGCTGCCCGGGCCAATCCTGCTGTGAGGGACGCCGCGGGTTCAAGCATCACTTCGGAGAGGGAAGAGCCATCTAACGCGACAAGTGCATGTACCGCTTGCTGAACTGCTGTCGCTGGTTCAGACCCCCTTTCCGGTAGGACGAAGACGGGGATCTGAGCGTGGCGTATCACTTTCTCGGCTACACTGCCCAACCTCCAGCGTTTGAAGCCGGTATAGCCATGGGTACACAGTACGATGAGATCAGCATGCAACGATTGAGTAGCAGACAGGATCATCGGTGCGGTAGCTCCGACGAGTGTCTGCACTTCTGTCGCTATGCCAGCCAGTTTGTCTGACTGAGCAATCCCACGCAGGTAAGCGGTTGCAGAAGCCCGCTCTTCCTCAGTAGAAGCCTTAGGATACTCTTCCGGGACGCTAAACTTTCCCGGGGTGACTGGGGGCGCTACTACGCTCAGCAAAATGACGGAGCCACCAAAAGCTCGAGCGATGCTTGCGGCAGCAGGAATAGCACGCTCAGCAACGGATGACCCATCCAATGGGACAAGGATTCGTTCAAACATCCTGGTTCTCCTTTTGACATCCTTCTCTGGTGTCTACAATTCGCCATCTCAATAACCACGCAAAACATTGGTAACCGCGGGAATAATCTCAGTGTGGCGACCACGAGGACCGCTCCCATAAAACACCCCCAGCGGGGAGAGTGAAATATGCTCGGGTGCCATTAACGCTGTACGCATATGACCTCACACGCCCCTGGAGAAATATGGAGGCGGAGACATCATGGTTGAAGTGGTAATCTCCACCTCCTTTAGCAATACATCTTCTCAAAAACACACATGAAGCGTATCAAGCCGAGGGTGACACAGAAACGACGCCCTCTGCCTCCGGGGCATCCTCGCCTCGTGGATGGTGGACCGCAAGAATGGCACCTGCTCGTTCTGCCATTTCTGGGTTTGCTGCATGCGCAATCACCAGAGTATCCCCTTTATGCACACGTTCGCCTAGACGCGTGGCGATTTCGCGAGGCATCCCCAGGTGAATAAGGGCGGCGATGAGCCCATCCAGAGCTGCTACTGTGACTGCCCCGGCCGCACCGAGTCCCACTCCTGAAAGAAAAACTCCCAGAATTGGTCCTGCGGTAACCAGCAGACCTATTGGGGGGAAGAGCAATCCCACGAAAGCTCCTAGCACACCTCCCCAAAGAGCTCCACTGATCATCCCCGCCCGAATAGTGTGCCCTGCATCAGTGTAGATGACAGAGATACTCTGCTCATCAAATCCTGCTTGTCGTAGTTCTCGAACCGCGGCCTGCGCATCGGTCGCATTTGCATACGTTGCCGCTTCAAGCTATGTTTGTGCTACCATATCTGAATTTTTCCTTTCAGCACATCCTGAACGATGTACTAGTCTAACCATTAGTGTTCGTTTACAAGAAAAATTCGACTCTTTTTCGCTGAGATGGATTAGCGTTCCTTAAGTGCAGCGATGTTCGGACGAGCGCCCTCGAGGCGAGACTGGCGCATACAGTGAGTCCTCGCCTATTGCTGGGGGGACTCACTGGTAAGGAAAGGCCCTCATCTTTGTCAAGGAATCAGCTTGCTTCGTTAGCCAGCAAGCATTACAGTGGGACCGAGACCGTAATACGATTATCAACTTCGCTGACACCCGGCGCGGACCAGGCGGTGTCCTCTGCCGCCTTTTTCTCAGCGTAGGCATGGACCGTCCCACGCAGGATGACCTTGCTGCCCTGCACTTCGACAGTGATATGGCTGGCATCCGTTTCTGCATTGCGCACGAGCGCCTTCTCGATTTTCTGCTTCAGGTCTGTGGGCGACAGTCGAGGCTTGATCGTGATTAAGTTGCTGACTCCTTTGACTCCTGATAGACGCTCTACGGCACGTTCCGCATCTCTTCTTTCGAATTCGAAATCGACCTCACCCTTGAGAGTTACCCAGCCTTTGCTTACCGTGACGTTCAGTTTGCCAGCCGGGATAAACGCATCCCACCTGAGTGCGTTGAGTACAGCAGCGGCAAGGTCGGCGTCAGTGCGTTCGGAAGAACTGGGCAGTCGCACCTCGATGTCATTGGCGACCGCCTTGACGCCTTGCACTCGGTGAGCGGCCTGCTCAGCAGCCATCTTTTTCAAATACGAATCGACCCAGCCAGTCAGTGTAACGATGCCATCCTTAACTGCGACCCCAATTTCGTTCGCTCGGACGCGTGAATCCCACTTCAATTCTTCCAGGACGTCTTCCTGGATTGATTCATCAGTACGCGTACTAACCGCCATGTTGTTTGTCTCCTTTCCATTCTTTGCAATTTTGACACATTCATACTGCAAGGCACAGTGTCTGACAGCCTCATCACCACTGTGATAGACAGTGTATTTGTAGAAATCCAAATGTCCTCTGGCTGTACCCCCGGCAGTGACGCCTCAAAAACGTATTCCTAAGAGGCGCAGCCAGCGCAGTGGAACTCATAGATCCTCTCACCGATGAGGAGCAGCGCAGGTACAGCAAACACAACAACGGTTGCAGGAAATGAGCACCTTTCTAATAGTTACTACTCACCGCATAAAGTATAGATCGTATTTGTCGCTTTGTCAAGTATTTATATTATCTCATCAACTATTAATATGAAAACAAAAATATATTTTCTATCGATTTTATTCCAACTACTATTATCACGTGGTTTGCCAATGGTAGGTTAGAGCGGCTTCATGCCGCTGAGC
>JBKPBA010000564.1:0-5461 GCA_046726675.1 Chloroflexota bacterium | reverse complement strand
GTGCTTAACAGTTTCTTGTTGGCTCTGCTCGACTTCGTCGGGGTCTCCAATGTGCCCAGTCAGATGCGCGCGTTTGATGCGCACCCTCTGCAGGCGGTTCGCCTCTTGCTGGGGTCACTGCTGACTTTTACATAGCCCTGGTGACCCCCTTGCTTCCTTGACAACGATAGAAACGTATTGTATCATTATATACACTTTAGTTCCGTTTGGAGGATAAGGTGTTTGACTTTGATAGTATTGTCGGGTTCGATTGGGATGAAGGGAACAAGCAGAAGAACTGGGAGAAACACCAGGTTGATTTTAGGGAGTGTGAGGAGGTGTTTTTTAACCAACCTTTATTGATACATGAGGACACGAAGCACTCATCTCAGGAGAAGCGATTCTATGTGCTCGGACGAAGTGACACAGGTAGAACATTATTCCTGGTATTTACGCTAAGAAACAACAAAATACGCATCATTTCGGCTCGAGACCAGAGCAAGAAGGAAAGAAAGATATATGAACAGCAAACGTGAACCAATACCACCATTTAGCAGTGAAGATGAAGAACGGGAGTTCTGGGCGACCCACGATTCTTCTGAGTATCTTGACTGGGGCAAAGCGGAAAAGAATCCCACCTTTTCACGTCTGAAGCCGTCTACCAGGACTGTTTCTATTCGTTTACCTGAGTCTCTCATTGCAGCGCTCAAAACACTGGCAAACAAAAGAGATGTTCCCTACCAATCGTTGGTGAAAATGTTCCTGGCCGAGAAGGTCAGGGAAGAGACCGCCCAGCAGCACGTCCAACCGGAACCAAAATAGTATCTAACGGCCTCTCGTGATGGAAAGGATCACCCTCCCCTAACACTTCCCATTATCGCACCACCACTCCCAGATGTTGATCTCCCCATTGATGGGACTGACCTGATAGTTGTGGACCCCTCTGTGCACTATTCCAATTGCTGTCTGGCTGTAGAGCGTAATGAAAGGGAACTGCGTCAGGTAAATCTGATGGATCTGTACGAAGATCTGCTGTCGCACTCCCGCATCCACTGTCGCCTGTTCCTGTTTATAGAGAGCATCCAGCTCTGGGTTGCAGTAGAAGGTCACATTGTATCCCTTGGGCGGGATTTGGTCGCAGGCTAGTATGAAAGAATCGTCGGGGTCATAACCAAAGTCGTTCTCAAACTCGGCGATGTCGAACCTGCCCGTCACGGCTCCCGTGGGTGGCGATGCCTTTCCCCCAGGCAAAAAGGAATGAAAAAAGACATCGAAGGGATAGTTCTGGATGTCAAGCTTGATGCCGATCGCCATGAAGTCGCGTTGCAGGATCGCTTCACCAGTACTGCGCCAGTCGGCACCGGCAGTTGTCGAGTACTCGAACTCCAGGCGCTGCCCTCCCTTGGTCCGCACGCCATCAGCTCCTCTCACCCAGCCATGGTCAGAGAGCAGTTGATTGGCGAGCGCGGGATCAAACACCACTGGACAGCCGAAACTAGCGTTGGGATCATAGCCTGGATGCAAGGCCGAGGGATGGTCGGTGCACAGCGGGGTGGCAAACCCATGGCGTGCTTGCTGAATCAAGGCCTGCTGATCAATTACCATCGCCATGGCCTGGCGCACTTCCAGGTGACTGGCCAGGATTGTGTTGTGAAAGTTGAAGTACAGCGCCTCGAAGCTGGCACTGTTAGGAGCTGTGACGACCCTATAGTTCTTGAGACGCTGGACCTCGAGTGGGACAGGTGCATTCGCAGCCAAGAACGAAGTGGTGGTTCCCGCCTGCAAATCCTTAAAGCCAACACCATTGCTCACGACGGGACGAACCACCACCTTCTCCAGGTAGGGTAGCCCCTGGCTGGCGAGGTGGTAGCGGGGGTTGCGCAGCAGGGTGTAGTGATCTCCCGGCTTGCTCTCAGCCATCAGGAAAGGGCCGCTGCTGACCTGTGGGTTCAGATTGTCGGCTGACTTGAGAATCTGATCGGGTGCCATGCCGTTGAAATGATGCGCGGGTAGTGGGGCTAATTCACCATCCACCCACAGTTTGGAAACGAAGGGGACATAGGCTCGCGTGAGGTGGAAGGTGATCGTTAAATGGTCCGCTGAGACATCCGCCGAGGTGATCAAGGTCAGACCAGTAGGGTCCTGCGTCAATCCGAACTTCGGGTTGCGCCAGAGCCTCCAAGAGAAGTCCACGTCGCGTGCATCGTAAGGCTGCTCATCCGACCACACCAGGCGCGGGCGCAAATGAAATGTCCAGGTTTTGCCGTCGGCGCTGATGCCGCCATTCTGCAAGGGGGGGATTTCTGTTGCTGCGCCGGGATGGACAATTCCTTGCGGATCACCATAGAAGAGCGGCAGGTAGAGTGCCTGATCGACCAGGTAATCAATATTGTAAACCCCACCACCAGGGATGAACGAAATGGAATCTGTAAGGAAATCTTCTGTCCAGGTGCCTCCGCGCACCGGGATGACAGTAGGAGAACCGCTCTGTGCGCCGAGCAGCCCGAAGTGCGTGAGCAGGCTCAGGCTACCCAGGATGCCTCCTGCGATGATCACAACCACTAGCCCAATCAGCAGTGCTGCACTCATTCTCGGTAGACGCCTGGCCTTCTGCTTGACCGGCATCGTTGGCTCCAGGGGAGGTGACACAACAGCAGCCGTGGGTGCAACGAATTGGCCCTGCTGCGGCGTCTCGGATGCGGCTCCACTTTGAGGTATATCGAGACCATTTGGTGCCGAGGCACCTGGGTACACGGTCGACTCGAGATCTCCCACTGACAGATCGGCAGAGGGGGTTGTCTCCGTGGGTAGGAGGGGCTGATTCGGCGCAACCGCCACTGTCTCATAGCTCGTTGCAGCGGCCGGACCGATGGCGGGCTGCCCGCTTGCAAGCGGTGCGGTGTGGGCGAGCGCGCGTTGGCTGGCCCGCTCCAATGCCTCGGCAAAGTCTTTCACCGAGGCAAAACGCGCTTTGGGGTCTTTGGCCAAGGCATGCAGCACCACTTGCTCAACCTCGGGTGGGATCGCTGATACGCGCTCGCGCAAGGGTAGGGGAGGCATGCCCAAGTGTTGGGCGATCAGCTCGCTCACCGACCCCTCAAAGGGGCGCTCGCCACACAGCCACTCGTAGATCACCACGCCCAGCGCATACTGGTCACTGGCCGGTCTTGGGTGCCCCTCGATCTGCTCGGGAGCCATGTAAGCCAGGGTGCCAGACGTCCCCTCTGCACTGGCACTGAGCGAGGAGGTGCTATGGGCGATGGCAGCAATGCCAAAGTCAGAGAGCAGCACCTCTGTCGCCGTCCTAGCAGCATATTCTCCGGCTTGACATCACGGTGAATGAATTTCTGCTCATGCGCGTACTGCAAGGCATCGGCTACCTGCTTCACCGAAGAGACAATCACCGGAAGGGGGACCAGGCTGCCGTTGGGGTAGCGGCGCCGCAGCGTGCCATTGGGGGCATAGTCCATCACCAGGAAAGGCACGCCTTCCTGCACATCGAAATCGAGTACACGGATGATCCCAGGATGCGCCAACATGGCGATGGTCTCGGCTTCCTGCTGGAAATGCTCGGCCTCCTGCTCGGTCAGATGCGCATGCAGTACCTTGATGGCCGCTTGCTGATTGAACCGCACATGCTGTCCCAGGTACACCTCGGCATAGCCACCCTGTCCCAACAGGCTGACCAGGCGGTAGTTGCCAAATTGTTGTCCAAGACGGTCTGCCACCTTTGGCCTCCTAACCTCCAGCCAGAGGCAAGGATACAATTGCAGGTCGATCTATCGTTCAGATAAGCATGCACGTATTGTAGACTGAAAAAGAAGGCACGTCAAGCGAACGAATCAGTTTGGGTGTGCGTATGATTATTATATGATAGCGACAATAGATGTAGGGGCGCAATGCATTGCGCCCAATAGGCATCAACCTCAGAAAAGACAGATCGGAAAACACGACTCCTGAAGTGATAGACTACTGTTCTTGAACCAAGGTCTAGCACGAACAGGAGGAATGTCATGAGCAGTATATCACAGGTAGCCGATGCGCTGAAGCGGGTGTTGACGACGCGTGCCAAGGAACTGGAGCGCGAGACGGACTTTGTCGAGCGCAGCACGGCGCAGTTGGATGGGCCGACGTTTAGCCAAACGACGGTCTTTGGGTGGATGGACAATGCGGAGGCAAGCTATGCGCAGTTACGACACGTGGCAGCGAGTCTGGGTGTCTCAGTGAGTAGTCAGGCGGTTGAGCAACGCTTCGGAGCGGAGTCAGCAGCGTTGCTGCGGGAGCTGTTGCAGGAGGGGGTGGGAGAAGTGCGCGCGAGTGAGGCGAGCGCGCCAGAGTTGTTGAGCCGCTTCAACGGGGTGTATGTGCAAGATGGCACGATCATCAGTCTGCCACCGGAGTTGCGGGACGAGTGGCGTGGCTGTGGTGGGAGCACGCCGGAAGCGGGACAGAGTAGTCTGCGGGTGCAGGTACGATTAGACCTGGCGCAAGGAGGGATGCAAGGGCCATGGTTACAAGAGGGACGAGCAGCCGAACGCAGTGGCGAGGCGCACGAGGCGCCATTACCCGAGGGCTGCCTCTACAAGGTGGATGCTGGCTATTTCACCTTGGCAGAGATGCGAGCGCACGGCAAAGCGGGCTGCTTCTGGCTGCCGGCAGCCAGAGCCGGGACGTTGCTGATCGATGAGCGGGGCCAGTGCTGGGATCTGGTGTCCTTCCTGGGTGCACAGACGGGTGATGAGGTGGATGTGCAGGTGGTGCTGGGCAAGCGCGAACGGCTGCCGGTGCGCCTGATCGCCAGGCGAGTCAGTCCCGAGCAAGCCGAGCGACGACGAGCCAATGCCAATCGCACGCTGGAGAGCAAAGCCAAAGGCGTGCAGCGGCCCAACGTGCGCACGCACGGTCGCGCCAACGCCAAGCCGCAGCGCAAGCACCAGAAGACAGGCCAGGCGCGCTTGCAGCTCTTAGGCTGGACGATCCTGATGACTAACGTGCCACCGGAGCTGCTCTCAATCGATGAGGCGCTGGTGCTGGCGCGCTGTCGGTGGCAGATTGAACTGTGTTGGAAGCTGTGGAAGCAGGTGGGCAAAGTGGATACGTGGCGCAGTGCCAAGCCCTACCGTATTCTGACGGAAATCTACGCCAAATTGCTGGGCTGTCTGATCACGCATTGGCTTACACTCATCGAGTGCTGGCAGGCACCCAATCGCAGCATGGTCAAAGCGCGGCAAGTGATACAGTGGATGGCTCCGGCGCTGGCCTTGGGCGTGGCCGGAGTGATCCCGTTGGAGACGATGGTGCACCGCACCGCGCACACCATGGCCACGGGCTGTACCGTCAACGCCCGTCGCAAGCGGCCTGCGGCCTATCAACTCATCGAGAATCCAAAACTCAACAGTTCTTAGGTTGATGCCTATTGGGCGCAATGCATTGCGCCCGCATGGGAAGCCGATGCATGACGCCAGGGCGCAATGCATTGCGC
>JBKPBA010000563.1:0-6404 GCA_046726675.1 Chloroflexota bacterium | reverse complement strand
ACCACTGAGCTTCCCAAGAGGTGAAATAGCGACGAGCGCTCCGCACCCCGCGAACAAGAGACCCGTGATGAGGCGACGGGTACTTGTATCGGGGAGGACTTGAGCCAGTGGGGAGCCTGTGCCAAAAACGAAGACAACTGCACTCACACCAGCAAAGACAAGAAATGCTGTTCCGAGCAGTTCAGCTCCATATTCAGGCCAATGGAGGTGTTTCCACCAAGCTTGATCGTACATCGGTCATTCCCTTCTGCATCGCTCTATCTACAACGGCGTCGCCGTCAACTGCAATACAATCTGCTGTGAACTGTGCGGTGCCATATTCAGGCGATCAGCGGGACGATTGAGCGCATCTTCGCTACTCACCGTCGGCTCAAAACACACAAACTCGTGATCAGGTGCTGATACTGGCTCGGTCCAGACTTGCATGTTGGCAAGCAAATACTGAGCATCGCCTGGTCGCTCGGCAATCGTCAGGGTGCCGCGATCGGGGAACTGGATAGAGACTCGATGCGGGAAAGGATAGGGATTGTCGGGCGGAGTCATCTCCCAATCAAAGGCATCGACCTCAAATCCTGGAGGACCATCGACGACGAGTTTCACCTTGTCCTGTTGCGCCACGGCAAAGTAGGGATGGAAGCCGGGTGCGATAGGCATTACCTCGTTGCTGCGGTTCTCCATTGTCAGCGTGTACGTGAGTGTTCCTTCGCCCGCAACGATAGTTGCCGTAAAGGTGAAATCGTAGGGATAATTCAGTCGGGTCGTGCTGTTGCTCATGAGTTGTATGCTAATATGGCCAGAGTTCTGCTCAATAACCGACCATGGAAAGCTACGTCCAAAACCATGGATGGGCAGGGTTGTACCCTTCTCCTTGAAGAGACCATTCTTGAGCCGTGAGAAGTTAGGGATCATGAGTGGTATCCCCCAGCGTTCGATGTTGCCCGTCTCCATTGGTCGATAGAGCACCTGCCAGGAACCGACCTGAAAGTGCGAGATCAGACTCAATTCGGGGATTACCCCTATCGTTGTGTTCCCACTGGTGAGCACCTGCTCACGTGGTATAGGAAAATGCATAATGGTTGCCATCATTGTCACTCCGCTTGTGAGATCGCCCAGGCTGCATTCACGAGGCCAATGTGACTGAAAGCCTGCGGAAAGTTGCCCAGCAACTCGTTACTCGCCGGATCTACCTCCTCGGCGAGCAAGCCGACGTCATTCGCATAAGCAATCGCCTGTTCGAAGGTCTTCCTGGCCCGCTCGACCTCGCCGGCCAGTGCCTGCGCCTCGGCAAGCCAGAACGTGCACAGCAGGAAAGTCCCCTCATCGCCCTCCAATCCATCGGTTGCGCGGTAGCGGTAGACCAGCCCATGCTCATCGGTGAGCCGCTCTGCAATCGCGTCGATAGTGGATCGCATGCGTGGGTCTGTGGCGGGCAGGAATCCCATAATCGGCATCATCAGCGTGGAGGCATCAAGGTCATCAGAGCCAAACGCCTGGGTGAATGCTCCAGCTTTCTCGCTCCACCCATCCTTGAGGATGGCGTCGCGAATTTGCTCACGTGTTGTTGTCCAGCTATCAATGCGGTCCTCTGCATGCAAGAGATCGGCAATCTTGATAGCGCGGTCAAGTGCTACCCAACACATGAGCTTTGAGTACAGGAAATCCCTTGGATCTCCACGCACCTCCCAGATGCCCTGATCTTGCCCCTGCCAACGTGTTGCTGCGGCGTCGGCAACCTCAACCAGGAAGTGGCGTGTGACTTCGTCAAGCCCACTGAGTTGGTCTTGCAGGCGGTGCGCCGCATCGAGGAGCTCCCCGTAGACGTCGAGCTGGCGCTGGTTCCAGGCACCGTTGCCGATGCGCACCGGGCGACTGTCACGCCATCCCGCCAGGTGATTGAGCGAGCGTTCCGAGAGGTCACGTTCGCCACCGACCCCGAACATAATCTGCAGCTCAGCACCGCGCCGGATCTGGGTGGCGACTGCCCCAGCCATCCAGGAGAAGAACCAGTGTGCCTCATCGGGACAGGCAGAGACCCAGAGGGCTTCCAGCGTCAGACTGGCGTCACGAATCCAGGTGAAGCGATAGTCCCAGTTGCGCTCTCCCCCTATGGACTCGGGCAAAGAGGTAGTGGGCGCTGCAACGAGTGCTCCCGTGGGACGGAACATAAGGGCCTGCAGCACCCGGCCGCTGTGATGGACAAGGTCTCGCCACGGTCCCGCGTAGCGCTGATGCAGGTCTGACCAGGTGCGCCATCCTACAACGGTGTCATGCAGGTAGTCAGTGATCGCCGTCTGCGTAAACACCTCCGGAGTTTTTTCCCAGCTCGCCGTGTGCTGGAGTGCGAAACTGGCCTGCTCACCTGCCTGGAGGGTGAAACGAGCGCGTGCAATCGAGCCATCTATGGCTACCTCAACCGGTGAGGAGAGGACCAGGACATCTGCGCCACCACGGGCGAGGATGCCTCCCTCAATTGGCCTCAGCAGGGGGTAGATAAGACCGTATTCGAAGCGAGGTGCATACTCAAGCTCTATGTCTACTTTGCCGCTCTGACAGGATATCGAGCGAAGCACTATTCCAGGCGAGTCGACGCCCAGTTCGTGTCCGCGCTCATTGCGCCCCATAGCCATCGCGTCGACCAGCACTGCGCTGCCAGTTGGGGTGCGGAAGGTCGTTTCAAGTGCCATCGTACCCTCAAGGCAGTGGCGACTCACTTCGGTAGCATCAACCGGGTAGATGGACCAGTGTCCTGCTTGCTCGTCCAGCAGTCGGGCAAAGACCGACGGCCCATCGAAGCGGGGAAAACACAGCCAGTCAACGGAGCCCGAGCGGTTGACCAGCGCGGCTGAGCGACAATCTGACAGTAAAGCATAATCGGCAATTGGCACGTTACTCATGATCTCTCTCCTCTTTTTTATTTATAGGTATCTCATACACCTTCTCTGTATGCTTGCCCCAGTCATGGGGGGAACGCTCAAGGAGCTTCCCTACATTTCTTGCGCGACCTCGACATAGGAGCCGGGCATCCGCAAGGGATGCCCCTACATTTCTTGCGCGACCTCGACATAGACCTTGATAGCTTCCTTGTCCTCGGTGAGATGGCGCAGCATCTCTGGATAGTTTTCCAGACCATTGACACGTGTGGTGAGCAATTTGTTCAACCAACCCGGGAAGAAAGCTTCGGCCTTGACCAGGTCATTCACGCCGCTGACGAAGTCAGCACGAGAGGCGTTCACAGTTCCGACCATCACTTTGTTCCCAAGCACGAAGCCCTGGTTGATCATATCTGCGTTCACCTCGACTTTCTTCTCTCCCCCCGTGACGCTCGAGAGCACGAGGACGCCATTTTTGCCAAGCGCTTCAGCCGCCTGGAAGACCAGCGGACTAAACCCCGAGGCTTCAAAGATGATGTCAAAAGGTCCATGCATCTTGCTCGCTTCGGTGAGCGTAGCCTGTTGTGAACTGACATAATGAGCTCCAAGCTCGGTGATGAGATCGCTGTTAAAGTATGGTGGCAATCGACGCGAGTAGCAGGTCACCTCTATGCCTCGCAGGCGCATCCCCAGGGTAGCAAGTAAGCCAATGGTACCTGCTCCGACAACCGCTGCACGGCGTGGTTGCCAGACTTTCAATCGTCTCTGAATCTCATATGCCTGATTCAGTCCCTTCTGTGCCACCGTCGTCGGCTCTAGCAGCACCCCGACCTCACGCAGAGTAGCAGGGAGCGTGACGATGTACGCTGCATCCTCAACGTAGTACTCGGTAAGATAGCCGTGGCGCAGGTTGATGCCACGTTCATAGTACACGTCATCAGTTGTCATGTCCTGAAGGCCAATTGAATCGTAAATGCTATGCCCCGGTCGGCGCACTGTTGCCACAACGTACGTTCCCGGCTTGATTGTATCCGGCACGTTCGAGCCAACCTCTACAACCTGGCCGAAGTTTTCATGACCCGTGATGAGAAACTTCTCGCCTTCCGGGGCCATACCGTATTCTGCCGCATTGATTTCCTTATCTGTTCCGTCAACGCCTACGCGCAGCACTTTCACCAATACGCCCTGTCCATTTGGAATGTCCGTAATCTTTGGCATAGGCACATCCTCTAAATGCATCGAATGTGGCTTGCCTGGATAGACTGCAATCGCTTTCATCCTTTGCCCTCTCTTTCAGAGTTTCATGATAGGTATTCTTGTACTGGACGGCCACAAGCAGCATGACCGTCCAGGAAGGACTGAGCACGCAATCGACAGTTAGTGCCTCGATCGAAGAAGAGATGTTGGCACTGATAATCTGTCCCGTCAATATTTATTTTTGCCGTGTTTTCGTGCTCCAATTATCTGGTCTTGCTACATGCCGATTTGTTACAGGCGAGGCGATGTGTAACATCTTGCAGATGCCGATGGGAAATGGTTCGTGGTTTTCTGTTCCCAAATGCTCCCTTCTCCCAATTACGAAAGATCTTCCGCAGTCTACTCTTCCTGAAAGTACTTCTCAAGTACGTTCCGCACCTTTGATCGAGCGCGGTGGAGAAGCACCCGCTGATTGACCTCGGATATTCCGAGAAAGCCGCAGATTTCCACTGAAGTCCATCCTTCAATGTCACGCAAGATAATGATATCCCGCTGGTTGGGTGGTAGGGCCTTGATCGCCTTCTCAAGGTGCGCACGCGTTTCCTGTGAAAGTAGGCGTTCCTCGGGCATCTCCTGCCAATTGGAGGGGAATGATACCCAATGGCCTGACCATCGGTGATCTGCTGGCAAGAATTGATCAGGATCGACAGCAGGTTCGGCATAATCGGTGTCAATATCTTCTAGTGAAGAGAAAGGAATACTGCGACCTTCGCGCTTGGCACGCGTTATAGCACAGTTGGTGAGAATGCGAAATAACCAGGTTTTCAGTGAGGATCGTCCCTCGAAGCGATTGAGACCCTCAAGTACCGCCATCCACGTCTCCTGTACCACCTCCTCAGCCACTGCCCACGCTCTCACGTAGACCATGGCAAGACGCAGCATGGCGGTAGCATAACGGTCGATCAATGCCACAAAAGCAGCCTCATTGCCATTTCGTAGCTGCTCGATGAGACAGAGATCGTCAGCAGAGGCCACCACACCTGCCAGATTTGTTCCGGTGATTGTGTGCTGGATTATGGTCACGTCAAATAGATTTTCACGCTGATACGTTCCTTTGCTCATCACGACTCCTCCTTTCGGTTGTGTTCAGGGTGTACGTGAGAGATTCTCGTTCTACGGGACAACAACACTAGGATATCCGTCTTACTCTACGATGGTTTACTCAACGTCTTCTTTATTCTTCTATTTCAGAGTATTGCATCCGTCTCCATGCGCAAGACCGATACCAACGTTAAGTTCAAGTTGTATACTTTTACGAGCACACTGTGCAGCGCCGCCTGATCCACCAGCGAACCAGAGATGATGGCGTCCCCGTTTGCCTCGTTGGTTATCGTCATCCCATCAAACCACGCCGACCAATGCTGATCGAGATGCCCTTTAACGCGAATTTCGTAAAGCATCATCGCTCCTCCTTCCCGGTACCACTTCTTGACCGTGATGGTGTCTAGGAGTAGTGTAGCCGAAAGAGGAAGCAAAGACAGTACACCAAAGAAGTAATTGCAGGGTTACTTTTTTATGAGGTTTTAGGGTAAATGGGTAAGAGGCGTATAACCTCCATAGGGGTGCTGCATCTCTGAAAGAAGATAAAGTGTTTTGTGCAGCAAAGATGTAGAAGATAAGTCAGACTCGGCTCACATATTCTCACCCACTCCCGTCAAGAGATTGAGGGTTCTGGCTTTGGCGATGGCCTGGGCGCGGCTCTGCACCCCCAGTTTGCCACAAATGTTGTAGGTGTGTTTCTTCACCGTGTTCACACTGAGTACCAATTGATGGGCGATCTCGCGGTTAGACGCGCCATCCATCAGCAGCCGCAACACTTCGCGCTCACGGACAGTGAGCGGTTCCATAAACGGGCCGGAGCGCGAGGAAGAGCGATGAAGATCTGTTGCGATCAGCTCACCGGATGCTTCTAGCAGGGCCGCGACATAGGCTGGTGCTATAGTATGCGCGTAGGCCTGGCTTAGCAAGGTGACCATCGGTCCTCCTTCATCAAGGAAGAGACGGATGTAGCCCTCCGGTTCGGCAAGGGCCAGGGCATGGCCCAGCGCGATCATGGCCCCTGCATGGTCTCTTTGCACCTGCAGTGCCAACGCACGCAGCAGGAGAACTTCAAGCACACTCCGCATGCGCATTTTTGTTTCAGCATCCTCAAGGAGCCGCTCCAGCAACATCAGTGCCTCCGAGAGGAAAGGGCCCGTCGGGGTTTCTCGTCCCTGGGCGATACGCACCCGCGCAAAGGTCAGGTACTCCTGCTCGCGGGGATAGTCCAGGGGGTCA
>JBKPBA010000562.1:0-10187 GCA_046726675.1 Chloroflexota bacterium | reverse complement strand
CGAAGCCCTCGGTTCCCAAAAAGAAGAGCACCAAGACCAAAGCTCATGCTGCTCAGGAGGCGGCTTGATGAAAAACCTCATAGTGAAAGGGTGCATGCTCACCTTCTCCAACACTTTCTCCTTGCCTGTCAGGGAGGCGATCTCGCCGCCATCACCGAACTGTTGGCAAAGGATAGCACAGCCTGGGCAGATGGTGGAGGCAAAGCGAAGGCGATCCTGCGGCCCGTCTTCGGTCAAGGAGCGGTTGCACGCCTACTGCTCGGCATCACACGCAAATTGCCACCTGGTCTGAGCGGAAGTATTGAAGAGGTCAATAGCGCTCCCGCACTTGTAGCCTGGAACGGGTCACGCGTGGAGATAGTATCGATGTTCGATGTCTCCGGCCATCATATCCAGAACCTGTATGCCGTCCTTAACCCCGACAAGTTGGTGTTCCTTCAAAGACAGCTGGCAAAGCACTCGCCCTGAACAGAGAAACACTGCCTTTTTCGGACAGCAGAACCATGAATACACAAAGAGAGCCGGGGGATGCTTCTGGGAATCCTCGTTTCCAGCGTTCTCCCGCGTCTCATCTTCCCTGTAATCCTCATCATTCATACCGACTCTCTAGAGACGAGATAGCCCACCTGATTGTGACACCGCATACTAAGCAGCTTGTAGGAAATTTCAAAAGAGCCGATGAGCCGGGTTTGCCCTTGCGCCACAGCGGCACTCGACTTGGCGACTGTCGAGGCGTTACGTGCCGTCTCGCTGCATATGAGCAGGCAGGCGCACAGGAAATTATATTGTATATGCCGGATGCAGCGACATTGGAATCGGTACGATTGTTTGCGAGAGCGTGTATGGGTACATCAAGAGCAGCGTGGGTCAACGCCGGGGGATCTTCTGGCCCGGAGTGTCAACGAAGGCGGTCGTTTGCGTCCCCAGATTTTTTATCAGCTGATACTCCTTATTACGGTGCAGCGAGCAGCAGTTCCAGGCCCACGCCGAGAGCAGTGCGCCTATACTCTACGAAGCCCAGGCGTTTGTAGAGATGGATGGCATCGTGCCAGGAGGCGTTGGTCTTCACGATGATGCGCCGGTCGCCGCGCAGCCGGGCGACGTTCATCAGGTAGGTAACGATCGCCTGCCCTATGCCCCGTCGGCGATAGTCCTTGCGCGTCGAGATCCGCACCATCTCGCCAATCCCCTCGCCGTGCGAGAGGAGCGCCCCGGTGCCGACCAGTTCCCGCCCTATGCAGGCCACCACGAAGACCTGGCCCGCTCTGAGGTAGTTGTGCAGAATATCATCCAGATCCGGGTTGAGCGTTTCGTCGATGTAGCCGAAGTGCTCGCCAAGCCCCTCGAGGATGAGTCGACGCGCCTGCTCCTGGTCGCCCACCTCAAAGGACCTGATGCAGAGCTCGCCCTCCATGCATGCTTGCTCCTATGGATAGTCTCTCGTGTACGCCTTCATACCAGATCCACCTCCAGTGACTAACGCAACTTTTTGACTAAACTGTGCCATTCTATCCCTTCATTCATTGCTATCCATTCAAAATCATCCTGGGCTTGTGGCCTCATCAGCCTCATTTGCCCTTTCCAATTTGAGTGGACTGGTATAGAGGTGAACCGTTACAGGTTTCCTGGCAAATCCGGCCACCGCCGCTTCACTCGTATCCAGATACCTCTCTCAAAATCCTGCTGATGATGGAGACACGAGTGACGATGATGCTCTCTGGAACGCTCTGCTGTTACAAGTCACGCCGGAAGAGAACACGGTCGCTGCCACGTCCATCATAGTCGGTCGTGACAGCGACACTATCGATTTGCGTATCTCCTGGCAGAATCGCAAAGCCCATGCGTGTATGAAAGGCAATGGAGCCTGTATTCACCGGAGAAGTAATAGCGCGTACTTCGGTACATCCGAGTTGGCGCACCACCTCAAAGAAGTGCTCGTAGAGGCGGCGGCCAATGCCTTGCCCCCGGCTGTCTGGACGGACGCCGACAAAGTGGATATATGCCTGGGTAGGTGTTGTTTGAGACCGGAAACCCACCAGAAATCCCTGAATCTCTGCATTCCGCTCGATCACAAAGCTGTTTGGCTGAAAATGCTCAAAAAAGAGCCGGGGAAGCAGGCCTGCCATGGGACGACCTCCCCACCATTCATCGATGATCTGAATAATAGGGACGTAATCCTTGACCTCTACATGTCGCAAGACACTCATGATTTCTGCTCCTGTCTGAATGAAAAAGAATCCACCTCCCTCTAGGATACACGTTCACTCCAACTATACCATTTGAGTGGCCTTGCAACAAGCGCCACTTTCTGCTAAAATCATGGGGCCATTAACCTGGTGGGTGAGCAGCGTTCAAAGAAGGGAGCAGCCCTGATGAAACATACCGCATCGATAGCCACGGCGACCCTTGTCCTCGACCACGTCCTGTCCACTCCGCTGTATCGCCAACTCTATGAGCGCGTGCGCGGTGCCATTCTGATGGGGCAGCTCACAGCCGGGACACGACTGCCCTCAACACGCGCCCTGGCACGTGAGTTAGGGGTTGCTCGTAACACAGTCCTGCTGGCGTATGGACAACTGCTTGCTGAAGGCTACCTGGAAAGCAAAGTAGGTTACGGGACCGTGGTTGCGCACACCTTGCCCGAAACACTCCTGCATATTCCCGGTGCTGCTCTGCATCCGCCTGCACCAGTACAAGAGCAGGTTCGCCATGCCCCCTTGTCACAACATGGGATGGCGCTCGCACATGCTCCCTACGTATCGAGACAGCTCCTCACCGCGGAAGGGCAGCCACTCATGGCTTTTCGGGCGGGCATCCCCGCTCTGGATGGCTTTCCCCAGAAGCTCTGGGCCCAGATTGTTGCCCGGCGGGTGCGGCACTCGCTGCCTCACCTCTTCACCTATCAGGACCCTACTGGCTATCGCCCCTTGTGTGAGGCCATCGCCTCCCATCTGGGCATGACACGAGGGGTTCGTTGCACAGCAGACCAGGTGATCATCGTTACAGGCTCGCAGGGCGGGCTCGATCTCGCAGCGCGACTGTTACTTGACCCGGGCGATGCCGCATGGATCGAGGACCCGGGCTACCTGGGCGCCCGCGGTGCGCTGCTGGGTGCAGGTGTGCGACTTGTGCCGGTGTCCGTTGATAGGGAAGGGCTTGTTGTCGCTGCCGGAATAGCCCGGTGCCCATACGCACGCTTAGCCTCTGTCACGCCCTCCCACCAGGCTCCGCTCGGGGTGACCATGAGCCTGGCACGGCGCCTGGCATTGTTGCAATGGGCGAGTCAGCAGAGCGCATGGATCCTCGAAGACGACTATGACAGCGAATACCGCTACGCCGGTCGTCCGCTGGAAACCTTGCAGGGCCTCGACAACGCGAACCGCGTGATCTACATTGGCACCTTCAGCAAGGTGCTCTTCCCTGCTTTGCGCCTGGGCTATCTGGTGGTCCCACCTGGGCTGGTAGAGGCGTTCATTGCGGCGCGCCGCTTCGTTGATGGACACGTCTCTGCGCTTGAACAGGCGGCACTCGCTGACTTCATGCTCGAAGGGCACTTCACCCGCCATCTCCGGCGCATGCGCACCCTGTATGCCGAGCGGCGGGCAGTCTTAGTTGCAGAGATACAACAACATCTGGGGGGAATGCTGGAGATCCAACCATCGGAAGTCGGCATGCACCTGGTGGCATGGCTCCCTCCGGGTATGGATGACCAGGCAGCAGCGCGGCAGGCCGCCGCTCACGGTGTCGACACGGTCGCTGTCTCGAGCTTTGGGATTGAGCCGATGCAGCGCGGGGGGCTCATCCTGGGCTATGCAGCCGTAGCTGAGCACGAGATACGCAACGGAGTACGCCGCTTGGCGGCTGCCCTGCACTCACTGCCGCCGACCTTGAGGCGATGAAATGCACATTACGCCATTTGAACGGGACAGAATTGTCCATGAAGCAGGCTTCTCTCAAGCATGGCTGAGAGGATCGAACCGAGTGCCTTTCATTCTGATGGCGCTTGCTCCTGGCTTGAAAAACGGGCGTCTGGCACAAGGTAGTACCCATTCCCAGAGATATCATCGGCTTCGATGCCAAGAGCACGGTTGAAGCGCGCCACACAATGCTCCCAGGCAATCAGGAAAGTTAACTCGACAAGCTGCCTATCGGTATAGTGAGCCTTGAGCGCTGCGAAGAGATCATCAGGAACCTGGACTGGCATCTTGCTCATCGCCTCGGCATAGCGCAAAACGAGGACTTCTTGCTCGCTCAACAGCGGCGAGCGCTGGTAATCCAGAAGAGCATGCAGTTTTTCTTCATGAATGCCCATCTCGTGACTCTCGAGTATGCCAAAATCCAGACACCAGGGGCAATTCACCTGCATGGCAGCAAGCGTGCGTGCCAGGTGCTTGACCTCCTTTGGCATCTTTCTGGCGCTCTGCTGTGCCCATTCCATGTGCCCAAATGCTAGCAAGAGATTCCCATCAAGCGCAGCAACCTTGAGCGGTTGCAGCACTTTTCCATAACGACGTTGCGACCAGGTAAAAGCGAGCGCCGTGAGCAGTGAATTCCGTTTCGCAATACCCTTTATTCTACTCATACGTCTTTCCTTTCAACCAAGAGGCCAGGTCGACCTGCGAGTTCACAAGCTGAGGCAGTTTCTTTGATATGAACTATTCTGTCTGTCCAGAAGACGAAGAGCGTATCGTGAGTGTGACAGTGAAACGTATGGCCGCGTCTGCAAAAGAGGTACGTGTCACATTTGTACCTTGTCATTCGTCATCTGAACATTACGGTATATCGTTCATAAGAAAGGTGATCTCCATCTCAAGAAAGGCTTAAAATGCATTCTGAATATACAGCGACTGAGACCGCCGCAACATGTGTGGCGAACCTGGCTGATCCAGGATCTGCTGTCAGAAAACAGGCGAGAGAAACCACCGGACGCACGACCTTTTCATCAGTTCATCCGAAACAGGCTATGGGGCCCGGCGACCACCATCAATCGACCCCTCTTGTCATGGCACTGGTGTTGGCCGTCGTGTTTGGCTTGCTCCCCGCGCTGTATGCATGGGCAGTGCGATCCTTGCTCCATCGTAACCTGCGCCGCCTTCGAGAAGGCGACTTTGAGCCTCTTTTCAGCACCTATGCCGACGACATCAGGTTCGTCTTCCCCGGACACAACTCATGGGCGGGGGAGTTTCGAGGCAGAGAGGAGGTCGAGCGGTGGGTGCGGCGTGTCTACCAGGTCGGCCTGCGGCTCGAACCACATGAGATCCTCGTCGTGGGACCACCGTGGGATACGACCGTTTGCCTACGATTTACAGACAGATGTACCGCTAAAGATGGAACCATCGCCTATACCAACCGGGGTATGGTTTTCGGCAAAATCGCCTGGGGCAAGATCACCTACTATGAGATACACGAAGATACCGAGAAGGTGGTCGCACTCGACGAGTATGTAGCGTCGCAAGAACCGCCCGGCGCATGATCCCGTCCTAGACCTGGCAAGAATGCTGCTGATATAGTTGGAGTGAAGTGGCCAAGCGCAAGGCTGCTCGCCATCAGGACGGTGACTCCTGATGAAACACTGAAAGAGAGGAGGCGATGAGATCGATGGTTGCACACGGTTGGATAGACTAATTGAAACTGAGAGCGGTGGGACGGGCCTGCCCGTCCTTCCATGAAGGAGAGGATGATGAGCGAGAGCAACGGCTCAACCCAGACATACGTGTTTGGACACTCAGTAGGAGAGGCACAGTCCATACAACAGCTCGCCCACATCTTGGCACCTGTGACCCGGCAGTTCCTGGAGCAGGCCGGGCTGTGTACCGGGATGAAGGTGTTAGAGGTAGGCAGTGGCGCAGGTGATGTGGCCATGCTCGCAGCCGAGCTGGTGGGCCCAACCGGCACGGTGATTGGCGTGGAGAACAACCCGGCGATCCTGCAAACAGCGCGAGCGCGCGCCCAGGCTGCCAGGCTCACGCAGGTGTCCTTTGTCGAGAGCGATCTCACCGGTCTTGTGCTGGATGACCATTTCGATGCGGTGGTAGGCCGCTACATCTTACAGCATCTGCGCGACCCGGTCCTGGCGCTGCGCCAGCTAGTGCGTCACCTGCGCCCAGGTGGCATCGTGGCCTTCCAGGAAGCAGATCTCACCCGTTTAGGAACCAGCATCCCTCCGCTGCCCCTCTTCGAGCAGGTGGGCGATTGGATCAAGGAACCGTTTCGGCGTGAAGGGTTGGATCTCCAGTTCGGCCTGAGATTATCCCGCGTGTTTCTGGATGCAGGATTGCCGACGCCACAGATCCAGTGCGAGTCCTTTCTTGGCAGTGGGCCAGATTGGCCTTGGTATGACGTGATCGCCGGGCGGGTGGGCAGTGTGTTGCCAATGCTCCTGAAGTATGGACTTGTCACAGCAGAGGAGGTCGAGATCAGCACACTGGCACAGCGACTGCGCGACGCGGCAGTAGCGGGCGCTAGTGTCGTCATGGCACCAGACCTCATCTCTGCCTGGACCCGCACGCTGTCGGCACGTACGTAATGCGATCTTGTGAATGGATAAACGATCTCGCCTCATTTCAGGTGCTGAGCACGACGAGGAGCCCGGCCTCCTCAGCAAAACAGCAGGAACAGGAGATGCTTTCTGCGGTATTCCTGAATTAGAACGACGTTGAGCAGAAGGAGTGTCCAGTGTTGTCAGAGAAGTCGCTCCTCGCTCAGTCAGACATCATCAAGTTCCGTTGGACAACAGAGAGCGACCTTGATGATGTCCTTCGACTGGAGCAAGACGCGGAGAATCGGCCCTTTATCATCCCGTGGAAACGAGAGCAGCACCGAGAAGCGTGTTCCAATTCAGATCTGGCCCATCTCATCATCGAAACGAGACGAGCGAGCTGCATGATAGGGTTTCTTCTTCTCGCAGGGCGAGAGGGTCCGCATCACAGCATTGAATTCCATCGAATCGTCATTGCTGACAAAGGAAAAGGCTATGGGAAAGAAGCGCTCAAGCTCGTGAAGCAGGTCGTCTTCGAGCAGTGGAAAGCGCATCGCCTCTGGTTGGATGTGTTCGACTACAACCATCGAGCCAGGCATGTCTATGCGCCTGAAGGCTTCATCGAAGAAGGAGTGCGGAGGCGAATGTGTCTCTGTTGAAGATCGGTTTGAGTCGCTGGTGATCATGTCTCTCTTGGCTCAAGAGTATTTCCGTTCTCAGAACACAGCGCTCAATGCGACTCATTGAGAACGGAAGTCAGGTGGGTCAATTTTTCCCCGTTCATCTGAGGGTGGGTCAATGCTAAGATGACCCGCTATCACTCAAGCTGTCGCTAGCCGCAAGGTAAGAAATGAGTAGGCATTTCCCGAAAGCAGAAAGAGGAAAAGTCAGAATACGTCAGAGCCTGTACCAGGCAACAAGGATACTCCAATTAACGGTTGTTATCGGGAGGTGATGCTGTGGAGATATAACCCCTCTCCCAAAAAAGGACGGGACATATCGCCACCAGCGTCTTCTCCTCCTCAGGAACAATGCTCAAAGAGAAGACTGGAGACGCCAGATGAAAGAGCAAGCACGAGCAAAGGCCCAACAACTCGCCCAGGAGTTTGTGCAACGGGGGGATGCCACAGGCTGGTTTGAAAAACTGTACACGCAAGCTCAGGGAAATGAGCAGGCCATCTACTGGGCTAAGATGGTCAGTAATCCTAACCTCGTCCACTGGCTTAATCGTCGAAACGTAGGAGGCAAAGGCCGGCGGACCCTCGTGATTGGGTGCATCAAGCGCCACTGGCTGCGCTGGATGACGTTGATAGTCTGCACAAAGCTGACCTCATCGGGATCCCAGTCTGCCTGCAGGGCCGCAGCAGACATCAGCGTGCGCACGGCAAAGTAGGCCAGGAGCACTCCAGAGAGTGCTTGCTCGACGCCTTGTGGGGTCTGCGAACGCAACGTGCGGGCCGACAAACACAGGTGCGTTTTGATCTCGTCGATGCCCTGCTCGATTTCCCAGCGTTCATGATAGAGGCGAATGAGAGTCTCAATGGGAGACTGTTTGGGATCAAGCAAGGTCGTGATCAGCCGGATCGGCGCGCTCAGGTGCCCGGTCTCTTGATCTTTGACGCGGTATTCGATCACGCTGGCGGTCAGCAGCTCGCCGGTCTGATGCCTGCCATCTCGATAGACCTTGACCAGGTAGCTGCCATCATGCAAGCGCACCCAGGGCGTGGTCCAACTGCGGCTATCCAGCCGTCCCAGCACCTGGGCGTTTTTGCTTCGGGCTTCCAGCAGCACCGGGCCACAGCAGATGCCAGCATCGCACAGCAGCAACATCTCCCCACTCAGCCAGCGCTCCAGCAGGGCCAGCACGCTGCCCAGTTCGCCTTGCTGTACCGGCGTGAACTCAGCGTCAAAGAGAACATGGGTGCCACATTCCAGCAGCAGCACACAGCGGACTTGGGGAAAGGGGCTGCGCGAGAGTTCTTCCTGGCAATGATAGGGAAACACGGTGCGATTGGCATCGGTGTCAGGCAGGTTCTCCAGCGTGCCATCGACGGCTACCACGCGCATACCGAAGCGAAAGGCCGCGCGCGTCTGTGGCAACGCCACTGGACGGGCGCTGCGTGCAAACAAGGCACGCAGCGGCGTGACAGCCAAAGGCTTCCGCCGTTGACACAAGGCGCCTGCGGTGGGCACCTCCTCCTCCTGCTGACCAAGTCCGGCGCAGAGTCCTTCCAGCAGACGACGGTACACTTCGCGTGTGCTGCACTGTGGATAGAGCGCCAGGGCGATGATCAGGTAGATCATCGCTTGCATCTTCAGTTTTTTCTCGCGCTGCTCCCAGGCCTCATACTCGGTGAGTACCTCTTGGATCACCTGGGAGGGAATGATCGTTTCCAGTTGGGGCAACGTGAGATGATCGGCAAGCTTGCATTGTGGGTCGATTTGACGTACGGTACCAGGCATAGAAAGGCTCCTCCTTGTGATGAGTTGTGTTTGATACCAGTATCTCACAAGGCGTGGCTTTTCTTCTGGTTCTTGACTTTCTTCTTATCTAAATGGTATTGGGATATGCCCTGGCCGTTGACAAAGGAAGAGTTGGAGGTGTTCAAGAGCGCCGGACTACGGCAAGTGCAATTTGAGGACTATTTCGACCAGGAAGAGCCGCCAACAAGGAGATTCCGTGTGGAGTACCAGTGAGCATTCATCCTCTGAAAGCTGAAATGGGAGATGACCTTGCGGCTGGTAACCGTTTGCGTGATACTGGGCCAAACACTACATGGTGTGGTTATCTTCGATACGAAACCGTATAGAGAGGTGAACAAACAGGAAAAGGATTGTATTGCAGGAAGCATATAGAAAACGACCAATCCATTTTCTCGAACTATGGGAGCAGAGTGGTTGGCGGTTAAAAGTATATGGCATTGCCTATCAAGGTGAATATCCTCGCCCTCGCTTGATTGAGAAAGCTAAAGAATTAGTAAGTGAGCGCCTTCCTCTTCTGGCCGGCACAGAAGGATGCTACGGCGTGGGATTTCTCGGCGTTCATGGTGGGCGCGGATCAGATTTTGTCTTTATCGACTGGTGGGCTGAAGAAAATGAATTGCACCATCATGTCTATATGGTTTCTCATAGCCTGCTTGTTAGTTATCCTAAATAAAGATCTTACAGATTATTACATTAAATATCATAAATTATTTTAAAGATTGAGGAAATGATTCAATAAGATAGTCAGCGTGACAGGCAGACATGTCAGGCCATTCATATCTTTTGCTAAGCAGATGCTTCAATTTGCGAAGAAAATAAGGAATGCATCTTTCCTGGGACTCAAAGTGGCAAAGCCCTTCCCGGGCTTATGGAAGAGTGGTGATAGAAGGTAAGTGAAAAGAGAAACGCTCGTTTCCCCCGGCAATTACCTGGTATAGATTAGGCCATGATCAAGTAAAAATAGTGTAATTTACTATCGATAGTAAATTACACTATAAATCGACGGAACCGACGGGCGTCCGATTATCCCCAAGAAGACCAGCGTGACGGGCAGAAAGGCTCAACCACTTTTTCTCTTTCATCTATCTCTGTTTTCCTACTGGTCGTCGCCTATTCAAGAACGGATATTCGAAGTAGCCAGCACAGGGAAAAGACGGATCGCACCGGCGAAATGCGAAGGTGAACACTGTCACTTTTGAGAACGGATGTGCTAGGGAGCCAGCAC
>JBKPBA010000561.1:0-5334 GCA_046726675.1 Chloroflexota bacterium | reverse complement strand
TGTCCATCTAGAGCACCGTCAGCCAGGCGCTGCGCGTGCTGGTGGGCTGGCAACAGCCGTTGTCCATGGCATGAGCAGAGCACAGGCTGCATATGTCGCGGTCATCGACGCTGACCTTCAGCACCCTCCGGAGCAGTTGCGTGTGTTTTATGACCAGGCGGTCGCGCAGAATGCGGACCTGGTATTAGCCAGTCGCTATATTAAAGGTGGGAGCTATCGGGGGCTGGCTGGTGTAGGACGACGATTTGTTTCTGTTGGCCTGAAATGGACGGCCAAGCTTTTCTTTCCTGAGCGCTTGCTGCGTATCTCCGATCCCCTGAGTGGTTTTTTTCTCCTGCGCCGTTCGCTACTGGCCGATGTATCACTGCGCCCGATCGGCTACAAAATTCTGCTGGAGATCCTGATTCGCTGTCCACGGCGGCAAGTGCTCGAAGTTCCATACCATTTTCAGGCACGGGCTCATGGGCAGAGCAAGGCGGATATGCAGCAGGGCATACTGGCCTTGCGACATATGCTACGCTTGTGCCGCGAAGTACCAGCTGCCGGGCGTGTCTGGAAGATCAGTATACTGATTCTTCTGAATGTGTTGATTACATTGGCGTTGTTCATTGTGAACAAGTCTTTCCCGTGGGTATGGGCCGATCTCAACATTATTATTATTGGTGTGATGGCGTGTCTGGACTTTGTCCTCTTCAACCGCTTTATCTTTCCCGATAAAGCCTCATTTCAAAAAAGAATCACTATCCCAACGACTCCCATCGTCGACGCCAATACCGACGAACAATTCGAGGTTATGCGCTACGCTGAGCGCCTGACTACCGAGGCTAAGCGCAATAACAACGGCAGCCACCAGGAGGAAAGCAAAAAGTATGCCGAGGATGCCTTAAGAACTATCACCGTTAAAGGCCAGGAATTTCGTCCTTTCGCTCCTTTTCGGCATGCACTCTCTGCGTCCAAAACTCTGACGCGCGCGCAAGCCGTGATCCTGAGCTTAACTATGCTCGGGTGTGTGCTCAGCCTGCGGTTCTATGGTATGAAGCTGGTCATAGTGATTATTGCCATGATTACCTTGCTGTACCTTAGCTCTCTACTCCTGGACTTCTTGCTAATCATGCTGGCACTCAACCAGTCAACGGAAGAGCAGATCGGCGATGCGATCGTACACGCGCTTGCTGATGCGGACTGGCCACAGTATACGATCCTCTGCCCACTCTACCGTGAGGCCGAGGTGGTGCCCCAATTTGTGCAAGCAATGCAGGCGCTGGACTACCCGGCTGACAAGTTGCAGATTCTCTTCCTCACTGAGGAAGACGATGCGGAGACACGCAAAGCCATCGAAGCGATGCACCTGCCACAACATTTCAGCATCGTGACCGTGCCTGATGGTCAGCCGCGCACGAAGCCTCGTGCATGTAATTTCGGATTATTGCAGGCTACGGGGGATTATGTGGTCATCTACGATGCAGAGGATATCCCCGATCCCCTACAACTCAAGAAAGCCGTTCTGACGTTTGCGAATCATGACTCAGATGTGGCCTGTGTGCAGGCCAAGCTGAACTACTACAATACCAAACAGAACCTGCTGACGCGCTGGTTCAGCGTGGAGTATTCCTTGTGGTTTGATCTGATGCTTCCGGGGATGCAACAGACAAAGTTGCCGCTGCCGCTTGGAGGCACATCAAATCATTTTCGTATGGAGATGCTGCATAGGATAGGTGGGTGGGACCCCTTCAACGTTACTGAGGATTGCGACCTGGGTCTGCGCCTGGCCCGCTCCGGCCTTAAGACTATCGTGCTGGATTCGACGACGTATGAGGAGGCGAACTCGCAGGTGAAGAACTGGATACGACAGCGGTCACGCTGGATCAAGGGCTACCTGCTAACATACCTGGTGTATATGCGCGAGCCTCTGCACTATTTGCGCCAGGGACGTCTGCGCGAGTTTCTCTCACTGCAACTGGTGATAGGTGGCAAGACGGCGGTATTGTTCGTGAATCCCTTGATGTGGGCACTGCTGGCGATCTATATCCTGTTCCGACCGATCGTTGGCGATGTGTATCAAACATTGTTCCCAGCGCCTGTCTTCTATATGGGCACACTCTGTCTCATCTTTGGTAACTTCTTATATATCTACTCCCACCTCGTTGGTTGCATGAAGCGTAGTCAGTATGGCCTGATCAAGTGGGCGTTGTTTATTCCCATCTACTGGGTGATGATGAGCATAGCAGCATCCCTGGCGCTCTTCCAGCTCATCTTCAAACCGCATTACTGGGAGAAGACTAAGCACGGCTTGCACCTGCATACATCTGGCTCGTCCGTCGCTAGCACAACTGTGGAAGAGGAATCCGAGTCGGTGGTCTCCATGCAATTAGCTGCCTCCACGAGCACAAAGCATGTGTCACCGCTATTGCCTGCGTCTCGCTCGTCTCCCGGTAGCACAGCGGAGACAGGGGAACTCGAGTCGAAGGTGGCCGTGCAATTACCTGCCTTCACGAGCGCAGAACCTCTATCCGTGCGTCGTCCAAAGCGCCCGGCATGGCAACAGTGGCTAAAAGATCCCTGGTTGATACTCACGTTCGTCCTAGCCTGCGTTGCTAGCAGCGCCGCCTGCTGGTATTTTTTCCAACATCATCAGCTATTGCTCTATAACGATGCCATCTCACATCTGAGGATTGCGCGAAGGGTCTTCGTTAATACACCTCCAGGTCTTGCTCAACTTGGAGGTGTTTGGCTCCCTTTGCCACAACTTCTGATGCTACCTTTCATTTGGAATGACTATCTCTGGCGTACTGGTCTAGCAGGAAGTTTCCCTGCAATGTTTTGTTATGTCGTCACGGTAGTCTACCTGTTTCTTGCGGCACGTCGTTTGACGCAGGATAGCCGCGCTAGCTTTGTCGGTACGCTACTTTTCATCCTGAACCCAAATATTCTCTATTTGCAGACCACAGCACTTAGTGAAATAGTATGCATCGCTACGTCTGTAATGGCCTGTTATTATTTCCTGGCATGGGCACAGGACAATCATCCGAAGTACCTGGTGGGGGTGGCGGCAGGCACTTTCCTGGCGACCCTGTCACGCTTTGATGGCTGGGGCTTGTTGTTAGCATTGCTTGTCTTGCTTGTGGTACTCGGATGGAGCAAACGTCAGCACTTGGCACAGATCGAGGGTACCCTGCTCGTTTTCGTCACACTAGCTGGTCTGGGAATAGGATTGTGGTTCCTTTGGGACGGGGTCATTTTCGGTGATCCACTCTACTTCCATCACTTTCTGTATGGAAACGACCTGGCCACGCAATATTATACGTATCATAACCTCCTGCAGTCTATCCTTTCCTACATGCTTACCTCCACAGAGACTGTTGGACCGATCCTATTTGTCCTGGTGACCATTGCCGTCTTCGTTTTTGTCTTTCGACGTCACCTGGCACCAGATACGTTTGGGTCAATGGCATTTCTCACACCTTTCGTCTTTTACATCCTTATATTCTACTTCGGACAAGATACCCTCTTTTTGCCAGGAATTGATGGTTCAGCCAATCCATCTCACTTGTGGAATGTACGCTTTGGAGCAGAGATCGTTGCGCCTGCTGCACTCTTTCTAGCAACACTAGCAGAAGGGTGGTCTATCAGTATGCCAGCGCGTATCAGGCCTCTCATCGGACAAATTGTCCTTGTAATAGCTATCGTCATACAGACCATTTTAACTGCTTCTGGAGGTATTATCTCACTGCAAGATGGCAAGTATGGTTTTTCTTGTGCACCAACAGAGCCTCTAACCGTTTATCTTGCGCAACACTATGATGGGGGAAGGATTTTAGAAGATGTCAACGCCCGCCTTATTAGTGAATCAGATGCTGGAATTGACCTCAAGAATACCATCTATGAAGGTTCCGCTGAGTTGTGGAAGGAGGCACTGAACGATCCAGCATCGATGGTGGAATGGATCATAGTGCCTTCAGGAGTGCAAGATGATCCCATAACGAGGCACATCGATCTCGAGAGCCCAGCATTTCTGTCAAAATTTACGCTTGTAGCTCAGCAGACCGGATTGTATAGGTCGCGTCTGTATCACCGGAATGGACGCCCTGCGCTGCCAACGCGACCTATACCAACCAGTCTGCTCACTGACCATCGCCTTTGCAGCGCTTTTTGATATGGCAGTGATGCGCTCGTTATGACAATTGCAGCTGATACAAGGGCATATTTTGCCAAAACACTTTCCGTTGGATCACCGGGTCCGATATCGTCCTGAATACTCTCGCTTCCTTTATTCCAGATAATATAGCCTGCAAGCCCTGAGTTAAATCCAGCGCTCAGCTTTTCATCAAAGAAGGTTGCCCGCTGTTGGAGGGTGGCTGTTGTTATGGTTCCAGAACAGGCCTGGTCAGGCGTGATATCAGCACAGATGCCTGATTCACCGACAAAGGATGGTTTGTTGAGATTTTGACAGACGTCGATGCGCTGCTGCATCTGCGAAGGCAATGCCGTTGCCGCTTGTTCATAATCATGCCACACATCACAGAGGTCGACCTGGCCACTGACAGTCCTTGCGTAGTCTGTTGTATTATCAGCTGCGCATCCTTCTGGAACACCCAGATCTACCATGTGGTTGGGATCAATCGCTTTAATAGCAATTGTCATATCATCGGCAAAACTCCGCAAAATTTGAGCGCCAGCAGAACCGCACTGGTCAGCATCCGGTTCATTCACGAGTTGCCAGAAAGCAATGCTTGGTTCATTGGCATAATGTCGAGCTAGTTTTATTGCATAATCGCGGAACGAGAGTGCATATCCATCATCTGGTTGTTTATATCCTGACTGGTACCAGTAAGATGTTTTCGTTGCTGTTGAGGGTTCACAATTTGTCAGTTGATTTACAAGCACTGGAACAATATACAAACCATATTTCTTTGCATACGCAATATAGCGATCAAAATCGGTATAGGCGTCATTATTGCTGCCACTTTGATAAAATGCCGTTCTGACGACATTGCCATGTGAAGCAGTTTTGATCTGAGAAAATGTTGTATCAATTTCTGTATTCGTTGGTGCCCCACAGCCGGTTCCCATCCAATGCCAATTATATCCTATGAGACGGAGTGGTGAGCCATTCACCATCAAGTTTGAACCCGATGCGGTGACAAACGGGCTTCTCGCTAAACGAGACCTCAGGTCCTGTCGCTGCAAACTCGTTATGACGATTATTGGAATAATAACCAGCAGCAAAAGAAATGCAACAATGCTTAGCACATGGAAGAGCTTTCTAGAAGATGGCGCCATTTTCTTTCCCGTGGGTTCCCATTTTTGAGACGTAGCTATTTCCTTAATTCAGTC
>JBKPBA010000560.1:0-9385 GCA_046726675.1 Chloroflexota bacterium | reverse complement strand
CACAACCGTGCTCTTAAGCTGGTCGGGCTTGATTTTTCCCCACGAGACAGCTTCTGATGGTGTTGCACCTGAGAGTCCTCCCCAGTGGGGAGCATCAGCAGTTATCTGGATGAAATAATCATGACCCCCCTTGTGGATACCCAGTACCTCCCATAGTTGTGGCTGGGTTTGTAAATAAAAGTTTTTGGGGCTGCCGCCGCCAAGAATAATGACACCATTACGTGTTGCATGCTGCACAATGGCGGTAGTTTCATTAACATCGGCAAGAGGATCAAGTGTGAGTAAATTGCCGTCCAGAGCGTGTCTGGCAACATTCATACCAATAGATGAGTCACCAGGAGATGAAGTGTAGATGGGAACATTCCATGTTGCCGCCTGCGCCAGCATCGAGTATTCTGGTTTGATCCCAGCTTTGAGCAATTGTGTTCCCAGGTGGTGGTGCAATTCTGAAGTCGAAATAGGTCTGTTGGGTAGGCTTTTCAAGCATTCGCGCACAAAAGCGTCGGTATCGAGTAGCACCTTGTCCTCAAAGAGGATGTCGTAAATACGGATCACGCCCTCTTCCTGGAGTATAGTATCATCGAGGCGGAAATCACCACGGTGCAGAGACATGGCGAGCGCGTAGTGCATATCGTGGTAGAGGTTAGCGCCTGTGCTGATGATAAAATCCACAAAGCCGTACTCCATCAGTGTAAGGATGCATCCTCCCAGCCCTGCTGGTGTGAGAGCACCTGCCATCGTTAAGCCGATCGTAACGTCTTTTTCGGGTGCAAGCATCTCATCGGCATACAAATGCGCCGCTTCATTCAGCCGCGCTGAATTGTAAGCCTGGAACTGCTGGTCAATTAGCTCTACTACCGTCATGCCTGGTTTAATACGTCTTGGTATTATTTGTGGGCCACTCAGAAAGTCGCTCTGAGTCGGATGAGCATCGTGCTGGTTACTGTCATGGGGCATCAGTTATTGGTCCTTTCAGAGCGGAAGTTACTCGATCATGGAACGACGTATCTCGATGATCTGGTCGCGTAATTGGGCAGCTTTCTCGAACTCTAACTGTTTGGCAGCCGCACGCATCTGCGATTCCAGGTCCTTAATTAAACGCAGCGCTTCATCTTTTGGAATGCCTGTCAGGGCTACTGCGACGGATTTGCTATCAAGGGCTTCTACGTTTGCCCCGCTCATAGCTTTGATACGTTCTGAAAGTGTCCTCACATCCTTCTTGATGCCACGTGGCGTAATGTTATGGTCTTCGTTAAAAGAGGTTTGTAACTTACGCCGGCGGTTGGTCTCATCGATGGCACGTCGCATTGACTTCGTGATCGTGTCGGCATACATGATTACACTACCCTCTACATGTCGAGCAGCACGTCCAATGGTCTGGATCAGGGAACCCTCTGAACGTAAAAAGCCTTCTTTATCTGCATCGAGTATTGCAACAAGTGATACTTCTGGGAGATCGAGTCCCTCGCGCAGCAGGTTAATACCCACAACGACATCATATACACCCAGGCGTAGATCGCGCAGGATCTCTACACGCTCGATTGTATCAATCTCTGAGTGCAGGTAATGAACCTTGATACTTAGTTCTTGCATATAGTCTGCCAGATCTTCAGCCATCTTCTTGGTCAGGGTTGTGACTAGCACACGCTGCCCTCGTTCAACACGTTGACGGATCTCTATGAGGAGATCATCAATCTGTCCTTTAGTAGGCCGTACACTGATTTGTGGATCAAGCAGACCTGTTGGGCGAATAACCTGCTCGATGACAGCCTGACTGTGCTCATATTCGTAAGGGCCAGGTGTGGCGGAAACAAAAAGTGCCTGGTCAATTTCTCGCTCGAACTCTGCGAATGTGAGCGGACGGTTATCAAGAGCTGAGGGAAGACGGAAACCATAATCAACAAGTACTTGCTTGCGCGAACGATCACCCGCGAACATTCCTCGTACCTGCGGTAGTGCAACATGCGATTCATCCACAACAAGTAGATAATCTTCTGGGAGATAATCCATTAATGTCCACGGTTGCTCTCCTTCTCCACGCCCAGCTAAATGGCGGGAGTAGTTCTCGACACCTGAACAGAACCCCGTTTCTCGCAGCATTTCGATATCAAAATTAGTTCGCTGTTTCAAACGCGCTGCTTCGAGTAGTTTGCCCTCATCTTCCAGAACCTGCAAGCGATCTTGCAGTTCGGCTTCTATTAGTTCGATGGCGTGATTCAAACGCTGTTGTGTAGTTACCCAGTGCTTGGCCGGGTAGATATCCAGGCGCTGGCGTTTCCCCAGCACTTCACCTGTGAGTGGGTCAATCTCGGTCATGCGCTCGATCTCGTCTCCGAAAAACTCGATACGTACGGCCACATCCTCATAAGCAGGGAACAGCTCTAGCACATCACCGCGAACGCGGAATCGTCCGCGTATGAAGTTAGTGTCGTTGCGCTCATACTGGATTTCCGTTAGATGACGTAGAATCCTGTCTCTACGTCGATCTTCTCCTACTTTCAGGGTTAGTACTACCTCACCATATTCATCTGGACTCCCCAGACCAAAGATGCAAGAGACGGATGCAACGATAAGCACATCGCGCCGTTCAAACAAACTACGCGTTGCGGAGAGGCGTAGTTTCTCTATCTCTTCATTAAGCATACTTTCTTTTTCAACGTAGGTATCTGTGCGTGGAATGTAGGCCTCTGGTTGATAATAGTCATAATAAGAGACGAAGTACTCAACCGCGTTGTTTGGAAAGAATTCTTTGTACTCGCTGTACAGTTGGGCTGCCAGAGTTTTGTTTGGTGCAAGCACTAGCGTTGGTTTTTGTACCTGTTCTATGATCTTAGCAACGGTATAGGTTTTACCACTACCTGTCACTCCTAGTAACGTTTGATATTTATAGCCTTTTTTGATACCTTCAACCAGTTGATCAATGGCATCCGGCTGGTCTCCTGTGGGCTGAAATGGCGCTTCTACCTTAAATTCTGGCATGATGTGAGTTTTCCTTGTAGATGAGTAGAATATTCTTTCCAATGGCTTTCTTATTATATCACGTTTGTGAACTAGTTATTTTTAACGGACCTTTTCGGGAATAGGGAAAGCTCTGGGGACACCCCAGGCCCCGCCAGGGGAGGACCCCTGGACCCCCTTTGCTCAACAGGTCTCTCGATTCTGCACTAGCCACATCGTTTACATGGCTCTGTTTTGAATATGGGCTGAGATGGCGTAAAATTTTAACCGTAGTATGGAGTAAATGCTTAAAGTATTAACAGCGAAAAGCATACAGATAAATTCCAAGGGAGTATACCATGAACACTGTCTCTAATGAGATGCGAAATCAAGTATTTGATTTCGATCTATTAGCACCCTCAACACAAGCAGAAATTCGCCTGGCACAGCACGAAGCAATCAAGATGAATGCACCAGAAGTATATCCAGAGCACCTGTTTCTTGGAGTGTTAAGACAGGCCGATGTTGAAGTAACTAAAGTACTGAGGAGTTTAGGGTTGGATATACAGGAGATTCAAGCGCAAGTGGCAGAAACCTTTGGCATATCCGATTATGCAGGCACAGAGAATAATCTCCTTTTTTCCAGAGAATCACTTGTCTGCTTTGAATGGGCTTTATCATTTGCGACACAAATGAACTCTTCATTGATATTTCCAAAGCACCTGTTATTGAGTGTTTTACGTCACCCGCGCATCCAGCCTTTACTTGTTCTGTTATTATCCACCCAGGACGCGTTGCCTGCATCTTTGATGGAGGTGGAAGGTCCTGCTTATACGAGTTACATAGACCAGCTTATACATTCTCGAGTGCGAGAACAAAGCATTACAAAATTCAATAAAAGCCCCCTGAAGCGAGTTTTAAGGGGGTTTGAACGTCCTAACATTTCTTTTGCAGATATCCAGGGATTGGATGGGGCTAAAGACAATTTACGAGAAGTGGTTAATTTTCTGAGGAAGCCACAAAATTTTCAACGTTCGATGAGAGCATATTTGTATGGAGTACTTGTTGTCGGTCATCCTTGTACAGATAGAACTCTTCTTGTACATGCTACAGCTGGTGAGGCAGTTGTGCCTCTCGTCTATCTATCTATATCGACACTTGTTGGGCTGCTTAACGATCTCGACTCAGATATTTTGTCCTTAGAAGATCTTGATTTTCCTATGGATGAGTATAACTTGCTTAAGAATAGTGAGCCTTCCAAAAGAGGTCAAAATATGATAGCACATATTTTTAGCCAGGCCAAAAAGTCATCCCCTTGTATTCTCTTTATTGACAATCTCGATGGCGTGGAGCAACTCCCTACAAATCAAGAACGCGCACAATGGTTGAAACAATTAGTGGTAGAGATAGATGGCCCTGACTATTATCCGACGATGGTCGTTATTGCCACGACCAGCCATACTGATGGTCTTGGCCAGGCACTATTGCATCCTGGTCGTTTTGATCGCAAGATAGAGATAGGTAGTAGTTTTATGGCGCGTCCTGCTGCACAAGTTAAATTGTGCCTTTCATGCCAGTACGAGGTTCTGGCCCACTGGAAATACTGTGTCTTTTGTGGTGCTAGACTGGCGCATTTCTGTCCAAATTGTGGCACGCCATTTCTACAGATTGAAGAGGCCAGATTCTGCTTTGAATGCGGCACTCCATGGAGTAAAATCAAATAAGCTAAAATGAATGCACATTATCCAAAGTCGCCTGCACCAACTCCAACCAGGAGAAGCATCGGTAGAAGAGAATTTATTCTACTATCATTGGCCTTGCTCTTAGTATTAGGAGCAATTGTATATGCCCTCGCTGGTTTGCTGGGAGCAGCGCTGCCTGGTTTTGTTAACGTACAACCACCTGTAACAACCACAACAATCAATTCCACAGTTCCGTATGCTGGTGTTGATGTAACCATTCTGAATGTTCAGCAGTCACAGAGTTTTGTCAAAGACCCGAATACTAGTACAAATGGAATGGTTCGTTTGAACCTTCGGGAACGCAACCTAACAGATGCCAAAGTGGTCTGGAGCTATGCTACTGTAGCTCGTTTGATTGTGAAAGGTAAATCGCTTGTTAGCCCAACATCTGTAAACTCGGTAGTAAGTGTTACTCCAGGGGCATCTCAAACAAGTGTTGTAGATTTTGCTGTACCTTCGAATTATTCTGTGAATCAGCTTACTTTAGTGTTAGGTGCTACAAACGAGGCGCAAATGCTTATTCCTCTTATGCGGAATGCGAATCTAAGCAAATATCGACCTAAGACTATCAATCTAAATGGACAGATGCAGTATTTTGGGCTGAACTGGACGCTTACCAGCGCCACTTCGAGCTTGAGCATATCAGGCCAGCAAGCTGCTAAAGGTATGCGCTTCATAACTTTAATGCTCAAAGTTGATAATACACTTTCGCAAGTTGCTATCACCGGGTCACCTTATGAGTATATGCGATTGCAATACGGCAATACTACTGCTTTGGCAAAGCATTCAACAATTCCCGTAGCTTTTAATGTGGGAGCAGTTGGTATTACTGGGACGGTTAGCTTTCAGGTACCTCAGAATACAAAAGCATTTATATTGGTCCTAGAGCCGCAAAAAGGTGATAGCGGTGATCAAGGCTCGACGGATTTTCAGATGCCATAATATTTGCCTCTGGCGAACTTCTCATAATGAATTTTCACGACCAACACCGGTCTTGTCATCCTGAGCGCAGCGAAGGATCTCAGTCCCCGGCGAGTCAGATCCTTCGCTGCGCTCAGGATGACAACTAGTACCGATCTTGGCCATCAAAATTCATCATGAGAAGTGAGCTATATTATAGACATTCCCCTTGCTTGCTGTTACAATACTGCCCATTAAAGATATGTCTTCTTCTTAAAGGCAGTGTTTTGTAGTTGTCCTCAAAGGAGTATAACTTTGTCATCACCACGCTTTTGTTCGGAATGCGGCAAGCCTCTTGATTCAGATCACCGCTTTTGCACGAATTGCGGCGCCACTACAAGTGTCGATTCGAATGCTCCTACAGCGTTGACGAAGGATCAAACGGTTCTGGTAAGTGGCCAGGTGCAAAGCCCTCAACCGCAAGTTTCGATGCCCGCAGAAAATACAGGTGCTACAGCATCTACGATTATTACGACGGATGTAAATACTCCTGGAGCAGCAGTAAATACGCCAGGTTCCACGCCTGTTATGCCTAACATACCAGCATCTGGCGCAGCAACACCGAGTGTTGCTGGAGCAAGCTATTCAACTGTGTCAACACCTGGTGACCAGTTCTATGCGCAAGCTACCGACGCAGATGTTATACCACCACCTCCTCCACTTGATTCCTTTATTTCCACGCCACAGGAGGCCCCAGCATCACCCTATTACACACCTTCTACTCCAGTCAACAAGACTGTTCCTGCATATGCTCAGGCTCCCAAACGTTCAAGGGGATGTCTGTTTACCAGCATAGTACTGCTTCTGGTGTTAGTGCTTGGAGGTGTAGGCGTGTTCTACGTCATCAGACACACTAATTCAAGTGGGAGTTATCAGAACGGGAATAGCTCCAGTGGGCAACAGAGCACACCGAGTACTAGTGGCAATACTCCAACTAGTGTTACCACGCCAGGTAGTAATGGTAATACGCCAAACACAGATGGACCTGTTACGGTGCCCTTGAACCAGAAATTCACTTACTCAAGTGTTGATATCACTCTCGTTTCTGTTCAGCAGGCGAGTAGTTTTCCTGACGACTCGAGCACTTCGCAGGGTGGAATACGGGTGGCAACAAAGGAATCAAACTCGACCACGAATAATGTAAGATATTCGTATGGTGATATTGTCAGGTTAGTCATGCCTGATGGCTCAATTATTGCCCCAAGTAACGAAAAGAGTTTTGCAGGTCCTGCTGCGGGGGTATCTCAGGATAACTGGATAGATTTTCCTGTGACCAAACCAAATATCGACCTGAGTAAGCTCATCCTTCGTTATGGTTCAGCTACTGAGAATCAGCTAGATATTCCACTGACACCTAATGCTGACCTGAGCAAATATCAGCCCAGGACTGTTACGCCGAATTCAACTTTCCATTATGCGGGAATGAATTGGACACTGGCTTCAGCTACTGAAAGCTTGAGTGCGAATGGCCAGCAAGCAGCGACAGGAATGGTGTATGTGACAGCTACGCTCAAAGCTGTTAACTCCTCGGCAAATAATTTTTCTGCGTATCCAGGTGATTACATGCGCCTTCAATCTAGTGGCAGTAAAAGCCCACCATCAAACTTCACATTTCCCACCTCGGTCGCCTCTCAAAGTACTGGGAACGGAGTGGTTACTTTTGCTATTCCACAGGGAGGTACCTCGTTTACGCTCTTGATGCTGGCACAGCCATCTATTAATGCAACTTCAGTGACCTTTCAGATTCGATAACAGAGTAAGCTGTGGGGAGTCGTCACTCCAATAAAAAGCTTCCAGAGAGTTCACGGCGCAGGTTTTCTTTTTCCTTTTCATCAAAGGTTGGGGAATTTGTGATGGGACCAGACCAAACAGCTACTTGCTCCATTTCGCGGGTAGCCGCTGCCGAAAATTCGTCGAGCATAGCTTCCTCCAGGTATGACGACATTGTAGGGCTTACGTAGGTTGGTAGATCTTCCTGTGCTTCTTCGACTGAGGATTCTAATACTGGTATTGGAGTTTCAGGCATTGAGGATGACAAAGCTTCACTCAGCATTTCGGTTGTTTCTTGAAGAGAAAGATCGGCTCCTACTGTAGCTACTGCATCGGGAGAAACACTAACTGGTTCCGCAACCAGCGGAAAACGTTTGCCAAGGATATCAACAAAAATACCACGCCCTTCACGTAACTCGTCAAGCTGGTGGTGTAGCTCATCATTCTCCGTTTGTAAATCTTCCATTAGTTGTTTTTGTTTGAGCACTTCTTGCATGATAAGCTCGAAATTGCTGCCACTCATTTTCATATACTCTCCTTTTAGAGTAGAGCATCATTCACAATTCTCCATCAATCGGTCCATACCACAAAGCATATTTGCGCATACTCTCTTAAGTAGATGAACGTGGATTCTCCCTATCTTTGTATATTGACGTGCCAAATTGTCTAAAGTAACTATGGATATGTTAGTCAATTGCATGTGTAGCACTTAAAATAGTCTTTTCCCCGTTATTCTAGTATTGTCTGAATTGTGGTAGGAAGCCCTCAAAATTTTTATATGGCCTTTACAGGTGATACAATACCATTGATCACACCTTTGTGATCAATTCTGGCGCTTGTCGAAAGTTGAGGAAAGGAACAAACCAATGAATGATCGCGTTCGTGAGATCTTAAGCTGGTATGCTAACGAGAATCCTGGTGTTCGTACTTTTGTGGCGCGTATGCTTAATCATGGTCGCCTGGGTGGCACAGGGAAGATGGTGATTTTACCGGTTGATCAGGGCTTTGAGCATGGCCCGGCACGAAGTTTTGCGCCGAATCCTGCGGGTTATGATCCGCGCTATCACTTTCAATTGGCTATCGAAGCTGGCTGCAACGCGTATGCTGCACCGCTGGGCTTTTTGGAAGCAGGTGTCTCCGACTATTGTGGTGACGTCCCCCTTATTTTGAAATGTAACAACCATGACCTTTTAAATGACGAGCAAGACCCTATTTCAGCGGTCACCGCTGGTGTGAGTGATGCTTTACGCCTGGGCTGTGTAGCTGTAGGTTTCACGATTTACCCGGGATCAGCCCACCGCACCGAATTGTACCAGCAGTTACGTGAACTTACTGAAGAAGCAAAAGCGGCTGGCCTGGCTGTTGTTGTCTGGTCATATCCTCGCGGCAGCAGCCTGAGTAAAGAGGGTGAAACCGCCGTTGATGTTGTGACTTACGCTGCCCAGATAGCTGCACAACTGGGAGCGGATATTATCAAGGTTAAATTGCCAAGCGCGAAGGTGGAACTGGCCGAGGCGCAGAAGGTTTACCAGAAGTACGAGATTCCTATCTCTACGCTGGCCGAACGTGTGCATAATGTCGTCCAGAGCGCCTTTGACGGTCGACGAATTGTGATTTTCTCCGGGGGCACGTATGCTGCTGATGAGAAATTCTTCGAAGAGGTCCGTGCTATCCGTGATGGTGGCGGCTTTGGCTCGATCATTGGCCGCAACTCGTTCCAGCGCAAAAAAACCGATGCTCTAAAGTTCCTCGATACGGTTATGGGCATTTACGAAGGCTCTATTCAGTAAAGTGAAGCAAAACATACGTCCCTGCGACATAGACTAATTTATTCGTAGGGACGCATTGTTCTGCTCTTCTTACTTTACGCCTTTCACCTGTTTAATCACCAGGGTACCGAGAACAAAGTAAGCGATGGTCACAACAAAAAGCGTGATGTATCCGAAATGGTTTGGGAGGCCACGCAAGAGTTGCAA
>JBKPBA010000559.1:0-5893 GCA_046726675.1 Chloroflexota bacterium | reverse complement strand
GAGCAAAAGCAAGCTGAACCAAAAACTATGTTTGAGAAAATCTGGGATGCTCACGTCGTCCGTGATGCCCCTGGAGAAACCCCCATTCTGTATATTGATCGACACCTCGTGCACGAGATGACTTCCCCGCAGGCCTTCGCTGGTTTGCGACTTGCTGGTCGCACGGTACATCGACCAGATGCAACCATCGCGGTGCTTGACCATAACATTCCAACAACTCCTGGAAGGCGTATGTTGGACGTGGTGGATAAAGAGAGTCTCGAGTGCCTGACCACTATGGAACGGAATGCTCAGGAATTTGGCCTCACACTCTATGATATGGCCGATGCTCGCCAGGGAATTGTGCATATCATCGGACCAGAACAGGGATTGACGCTGCCAGGGATGACGATTGTGTGCGGGGACTCGCATACCTCGACCCATGGCGCACTGGGCGCGCTGGCCTTTGGCATCGGCACCAGCGAGGTCGAGCACGTGCTGGCCACCCAATGCCTCCTGCAAAAGCGGCCCAGGACGATGCACATCCGCGTCGAGGGGACCTTAGCCCCTGGCGTCACCGCCAAAGACCTGGCGCTGGCCATCATTGGCCAGTTGGGGACCGGCGTGGGCACCGGCCACGTCATCGAGTTCAGTGGTTCTGCCGTGCGCAGCCTGTCGATGGAGGGACGCATGACGCTGTGTAACATGGCCATTGAAGCAGGCGCCCGCGCGGGCATGGTGGCTCCCGATGAGACCACCTTTGCCTACCTCAAAGGACGACCTTATGCTCCACAAGGCGAGCTGTTTGAGCAGGCGGTCGCTGCCTGGCGACAGCTTGTCAGCGACCCTGATGCCCACTTCGATACAGTGCACGAAGTCAATATTGAGGGATTGGGACCGCAGGTCACCTGGGGCATCAATCCTGGTATGGTGACCGAGGTCACAGGTGTCGTGCCTGACCCACTTGAACAGTCTGATCCCGAGAAGCGCAAAGCCTACGAACGTGCTTTAGCCTATATGGGTCTCACCCCAGGCCAGAAGATCACCGAGATCCCCCTGGATACCGTGTTCATTGGCTCCTGCACCAACTCACGCCTGGAAGATCTGCGCATGGCTGCGCAGTATGTCCAAGGCAGGCACATCTCACCGCAGGTGCGGGCCATGGTCGTGCCAGGCTCCATGCAGGTACGTCGCATGGCAGAAGAAGAGGGATTAGCCGAGATCTTCCGCGAGGCAGGTTTCGAGTGGCGCGAGTCAGGGTGCAGCATGTGCATCGCCATGAACGGTGATCAGCTCTCCGAGGGGGAGCGCTGCGCTTCGACGAGCAACCGCAACTTTGAGGGACGGCAAGGGCGCGGTGGACGCACTCACCTGGTGAGCCCGGCCATGGCCGCTGCTGCCGCTATCGCCGGACATTTTGTCGATATCAGGGAGATGTAATATATGGAACCTTTTACTACGCTTACGGGGTTGGTAGCCCCATTGGATCGTTTAAACGTCAACACCGATGAAATCACACCTGCCCGTTTTCTCAAAACGATCAGGCGCACCGGCTTTGAAAAGGCCCTTTTTGCGAACTGGCGCTACCTGGATCCTAACGCTCAAATTCCAAACCCTGATTTTGTGCTCAACCAGCCTCGTTATCAGGGTGCGACCATTTTACTTACGGAAGACAACTTTGGCTGCGGCTCATCACGCGAAATGGCTCCCTGGGCGATTCTGGATTATGGCTTCCGCAGCCTCATCGCGCCCAGTTTCGCCGATATCTTCTATAACAACTGCTTTAACAACAGTATCCTACCCATAACGTTTGACAAAGCCACTATTCGAGAACTCTTCGCAGAAGTTGAAGCAACCGAGGGCTACACTCTAGATGTTGACCTGGCGGTGCAAACCGTGACCACCCCAACCGGGCGAGTGTTGCATTTTGAGATCGACCAGTTTCGCAAAAATGCCTTGCTTCAGGGTCTGGATAACATAGGCTGGACATTGAGCCATGGCGATGAAATTGCCACTTATGAAGAAAAGAGGAAGCAGGAGGCTCCCTGGTTATTCTCAAGCTGATCAAAAGTCTATATTTTATAGACACTTGTAGGAGTTCCACATGACCATCCAACAAATTGACACTAGCTCTATCCCCTACCAAATCCTCGATCCCGAGGGCGACCTGGTAGGTGAAATGCCCGATCTGAGTGCTGAGCATATGCTTTCGCTATACCGCTTCATGCAACTGGGTCGGGTATTCTCCAACAAGATCATTGCCTTGCAGCGCCAGGGGCGAGCTACCACCTTTGGCTCGTTAGTCGGCCAGGAAGCGACAGCCGTTGGGTTAGCGGCTCCTTTACAGCCGCACGATTGGCTGGCAACCTCGTACCGAGAAATAGCCTCCCTCTTCGTCAAAGGCGTTCCAATTCCAACTGTAGCCTACTCATTTCGCGGTTTCACGCCGCAAAACTGGCCCGCAGAATCGCATTGCTTGCCGATTCAGATCGTAATTGGCACGCAAATGTTACACGCTGTTGGCCTGGCAATGGCTGCCAAAATCGCCGGTGATCCTGTCGTAGCTGTTGGCGTATGTGGTGATGGAGCGACCTCCGAAGGAGATTTCAACGAAGCGCTCAATTTCGCGGGTATCTACCATGCTCCTGTGGTGCTGGTCGTGCAGGATAATGGCTGGGCCATCAGTGTCCCGCGTCATAAACAGTCCGCTGCTCAGACGCTTGCCTCTCGCGGTATAGGCTTCGGCGTGCCATCTGAGTTGGTGGATGGCAACGATATCTTAGCGGTCTACGACATCATGCATAAAGCGGTCGAACGAGCACGTTCAGGACAGGGACCAACACTCGTAGAAACACTCACCTATCGTATTGGAGCGCATACTACCGCAGACGACCCTACACGCTACCGTGATCCCGCCGATGTTGAGGCATGGCAGGCAAAAGACCCGATTGCGCGTTTCCAGAAATTCCTGATAAGGCGCGACCTGCTTACCGAAGATCGTGCGCAGCAAATCGTTGAGAAGCTTGAAGAAGAAGTCAACGAAGCCATACGGATTGCCGAAGCAATGCCGCCCATGGCCCCGGACAGTTTCTTTGACTACACAATGGCCAACTTATCCCCTCGCCTTGAGGAACAACGTGCTGACCTCTTACGCTACATTAATCAAAAAGAGTAAACGAACGCGTAGGGGCGGGAGTGGTATGGAAGAGGAGTGGGGGCGCTTGCGCCGCCCTTGGTTAATCGTCCCGCGTGGGGGCGCTTGCGCTGCTCTTGGTGTGTCAAAATACAAATCGGAGTGACATTTAATGCAAATGACAATGATCGAAGCGCTAAATTCAGCGCTTGCACTCGAATTAGAACGAGACCAACGAGTTGTGCTACTCGGGCAAGACATCGGAGCAAATGGGGGCGTCTTCCGTGTCACCGAACACTTGCAACGCAAATTCGGTGAAGAGCGCGTCTTTGATACACCTCTCTCAGAATCCGCCATCATCGGTAGCTCAATTGGTATGGCAGTCTATGGCCTGCGACCAGTGGCTGAGATTCAATTCGCCGGCTTCCTCTTTGTCTGCATGAACCAGTTAGTCTCACAAGCGGCACGCATTCGATTTCGCAGCGCGGGAGCCTATACCTGCCCACTGGTAGTGCGTGCCCCTTACGGCGGTGGCGTACGAACACCCGAATTGCATTCGGATAGTCTGGAAGGCGTGTTTTTGCAGACTCCAGGCTTCAAAGTAGCGATTCCCTCCAATCCATACGACGCCAAGGGACTGCTAGCCTCAGCTATCGCCGATCCAGACCCGGTGCTCTTTCTGGAACACATCAAACTCTACCGGTCATTCCGGCAGGAGACACCGGAGGAACACTATTCCATTCCACTTGGCAAGGCGAAAACAGTGCAAGAAGGCAGTGATGTAAGCATCTTTGCTTACGGTGCAATGGTTAACGTTGCCCTCGAAGCTGCAAAGCTGGCGCAGCAAGAAATGGGCGCAAGTATTGAGATCATTGACCTGCGTACCATCTGGCCGCTTGACGAAGAAGCCATCATTCACTCTGTTGAAAAAACAGGTCGAGCCATCGTCGTCCACGAAGCGCCCCGCGCAGGAGGAATCGGAGCCGAAGTAACGTCCATCATCAATGACCACTGCCTCTACTCCCTCCTGAAACCTGTCGGGCGTGTGACAGGCTACGATACACCTTACCCTGTTCCTGGCCTAGAGGATTTCTATTTGCCCACTCCAGCAAAAGTATTGACAGCGCTACGCCAGGTAATGGAACCTTGAGAGATGGAGAAATTGTATGCAGGAATTCAAATTGCCAGACCTTGGCGAAGGGATGCAAGAAGCAGAAGTCGTAGAATGGCTTGTCAAGCCAGGTGATACGCTTAAGCTCGATCAGACAATGGTCAAAGTCGAGACAGACAAAGCAGTTGTCGAAATACCCTCACCCGTAGCTGGACGCGTCGCAGAAATTCGCGTACAAGATGGTCAGGTAGCTAAGGTCGGTGATGTGCTAGTTGTCTTCGAGAGCGCAACTTCTGCAAATGGAGGTAGTTCAACTACTCCTCAGAGATTCACATCTGCACCAGGGACTACTCAATCAGCTAGCATACCCACTCCTACTCCCGTATCTCAGACCCCAACTACAAAGCAGCGCGTCCTTGCAGCCCCCGCCGTGCGTAAACTCGCCTTCGAACTCGGCATAGACCTTGAGCAAGTGACTCCTTCTAACCCCAATGGCCGGGTCTCAATTGAAGATGTGCGATCTCACGCTGAACGTGACAAAGCCTCATCTGTACTTCCGGCATCTTCCTCGGTACTGGTCGAAAAGAAAGAAGCAGAACAGCCCATTTCTCAAGCTCAGTCTACTCTGATACAGAGAATTGAACAACCTGTTCTATCTGCTCAGGACGAACGCCAACCCTTGAAAGGCTTGCGCAAACGTATCGCTGAACACATGGAACGTTCCTGGCGTACCGTTCCTCATGCAACTGCTTTTGATGAAGTAGATGGAGGTGTCCTTGCCACATTACGTGAAACGCTCAAGCCCCTGGCCGAAAAGCGTGGTGTGCGCCTGACCTATATCCCCTTGCTGATCAAACTCTTGATCCCTTTACTCAAAGAGTTTCCCATTTTCAATGCCAGCCTGGATGAAGAGAGCCGCGAGATTATCTACAAACATTCATATCATATTGGTGTAGCCACCGCCTCACCAGAGGGGCTACTTGTACCCGTGCTGCGCAATGCTGATCGCCTTACCCTGTCGGAAATAGCAAATAGCCTCGAACAATTGATAGAAGGAGCCAAAAAGCGTACTCTTTCACTACCAGAACTGAGCGGCAGCACTTTCACCCTGAACAACGTTGGAAGCTTTGGTGGCAGTACCGGCTCGCCCATCATCAATTATCCCGAAGTAGCGATTCTCGCCGTAGGCAGACTGCAAGAAAAAGCGGTCGTACAACAAGGCACGGTTATTGTGCGCCCAATGATGCCATTGGCGCTCTCCTTCGACCACCGGCTTATCGATGGAGCCATGGCTGGAGCTTTCCTGGCCCGCTTCAAAGAACTTGTAGAGAATCCACAACAGTTGATGCTAGACATGGTTTAGAAAGAAGTCATAGTATGGTAGTTGGAGATGTTACCACGGCAGTTGATGTACTTGTGCTTGGTGCGGGTCCAGGCGGCTACGTTGCTGCTCTCCGCGCCGCGCAGCTTGGACGACACGTAACTTTGATCGACCAGGGTTCGCCCGGTGGTACCTGTCTCCATCAAGGATGTATTCCACTCAAGGCATTGCTTTCTGCAAGCGAAAGGTTTCAACAAACTCGCTCGGAAGAACTCACCTTGATGGGTATCCATGTAGAAGCAGTCTCATTTAATTGGCCCTCAATGCAGGCATGGAAGCAGGGAGTGGT
>JBKPBA010000558.1:0-3936 GCA_046726675.1 Chloroflexota bacterium | reverse complement strand
TCATCCATCAGCGCATCAATAAGCTGTGAACGTAGGCGCTCGATACCAGCCGTGTGAATCTGTGCTACGAGTATTTCAGCGAAACGATCTACTATCAAACCTGGTAAACCATCCCCTTCCGAGTTAATTAGCCGGTAAGTGTTGGTTTTGTTCGGATCGAATACTTTTCGCAAATCTACTGCACCACGAATACGCTTGCGCAGAAAATCCTCGTCAATGGCCTGTTCGACATCACGTGTCAGGATGCGAATAGCAATATCAGTTCGGGGATTGTAGTAACCACGTGCCACAAACTGCCCTGTAGATGACTTCACATCGACTAGTCCACCAGGCTCAATCCAGTGTGGAGGCTGTTGTAAAGCACCAGAAAATATCCACAAGTGACCGCCTTGAAGGCTTTCCTCTCTGTGCGGTTTTAGGCTAGCCGTAGGGTAATGAATGGATAATGACACAATATACTCTTTCTGCGATAGGATTTCTTCGTCATTATCGCATACTTATCATCCTATTGTGTCATCTTGATCTGTTTACTTGTCAAATGGTGAACAATGCTTGCAACTTCTTGTTGTGCTTTATTTATATCACCTGCAAAAATCAATCCCATTGGCTTTTTTGCCATACGGCAGATAATTCTCGTTCCACTTTGTTTTAATACCTCATCCCTTTGAAAGATGCATTCTCTAACTACATGGATATCAATGTCTTCCGGTAAAAGGTATTTATCGATAGTAGCTATTCCTTCTTGTATCACAGCCCTCATATTGCTAATCGTCTGCTCTTTTCTATTGACTCCTATGATGGTCATAATCGCATCAGTGTAGTTTGTCCAACGCGGATTACATTCAGCAACATAATGAGCCTGTCTATGGCCTCTTTTCTTCTGAAGCGTTTCTTCCAGCTCTGTAGGAAGCATAATATCGATGTTTGCTACCCCTCTGATAGATACAAAATCTACACCGCAATATTGTGCTGCCCGTTTCAAAAGCGCTTCGAAATAAGCCAGGGTTCGCCCTTCATATTCTTGTTGCAAGCGAGCTAGAGAGATGTTTGCAGGTCTGTAAGTGCTGGTTCCAATACATGCCTTACTACCATTTTGTTGCAGTTGACCATTCCAACCTAAAGATTCGACCCGACCATTCATGATCACAACAGACATTCCAGGAGAATCAGCAAAGTCTATATAACGGCTGATGACAACTCTTGTTTCCTTCTGCTGATCCATGGTAGCCATTAGGTGCTTTTGGGATATTGCAAATGCTTCTTTCCAGGACGAATAATTCGCTGCACGTTCCACCTCACCGTTCGGGACAACCCTGACAAGTTTATTTTGCTCGTAGACGAGACAGCAGCCATAATTTCCATCTGATTCGGCAGCCCGCAGCATAACTCCTAATGGATACTGTGGCACACCTGCTTTTTTCACCACATCCTCCATGGTATTCAGAAAGCCGAGAGCTTCTTTGGATAAATCAGCAATACGGACAATGCGGTAATCTGGAGTCCGAAAACCGTCTAATTCGAATTCATCAATAAATTGATAAAAATCAGCTTTGTTTTTGAGGAAACTGACCATGTCCCCTTTCATGCCCCATGACTCTGCCCCCAACTCAGTTTGTATTCGTTTTTCAGTTTCGGGAACATTGATATAAGGCACAATCAACATGTGGTACCCTGAGAAACGCCTTTGTACCTGCTGTAATTCATGCGCGGTAATAGCTTCAATTTCTTTTCCATAGAGTTGACTGAGATACTTCAGATGAGACTCAATATCGTCTGTACGAGCATTAACTAATACACATACTCTTTGAGCATCAAGCGGTAAATGGCCACACCTTTGCCCATAATGAGCTTCCACATAATCGATAGTTGTTTTATTCGAGGCACGTAAAACGCCGGTTCCAACATTATGGTAACCGACGCCTAGTTTCATCTGTACATCCGATCCGAATAAAGAGGTATTTAGGGTACCCATAAATACTTCCTCCCCCATTTTAGCCCGTATTTTTTCTTGTATGAAATTATGATAGCGCTACTCCTCCCTTAACCACTTCGCTACCTCTGGCGCAAAATACGTAATAATTATATCCGCTCCGGCTCTCCTGATTCCCGTCAACACCTCCATTACTATGCGCCGTTCATCAATCCACCCTTGTTGAGCAGCGGCTTTAATCATCGCGTATTCACCACTAACATTATATGCTGCAATTGGTAAGTTACAGTGTTCCCGTACTTGCTGGATAACATCAAGGTAAGCCAGCGCGGGCTTTACCATCACGATATCGGCGCCTTCACTAATATCCAGATCTACTTCGCGCAATGCTTCACGTACATTAGCGGGATCCATTTGGTATGATCGGCGATCACCGAATTGCGGTGCTGAAGCAGCAGCTTCGCGAAACGGCCCATAGAACCCCGAAGCGTATTTAGCTGAGTAAGCCATTATCGGCGTTGAACTATAGCCATGCTCATCCAAGGCATGCCGAATTGCACCGACACGGCCATCCATCATATCCGACGGAGCCACTATGTCAGCTCCTGCCACAACATGTGAGAGTGCCATTCGTGCAAGTAGTTCCAGCGACTCATCATTCTGGACATTCTCATCATAAATCACACCGCAATGGCCATGATTGGTATACTCGCACAAGCATACATCTGTCATAACCAGCAAATCCGGCGCTTCTGCTTTGAAACGTCGTATGGCTTGTTGAATGATACCCTGCGAATTATACGCTTGAGACCCCACTTCATCTTTCTCAGAGGGAATACCGAAGAGCAACACTGCTGGAATACCGAGATGTGCAATACGTTTTGCCTCTTGCCCCACATATTCAAGTGGCCATTGCATAATCCCTGGCATTGAGGAGATTTCACGCGGTTCGTCAATATTCTCTGCAATGAAAAGTGGGTAAATAAGCTGTTCAACGTTCAGATAGGTCTCGCATACCAGGCCACGCAATTTATCATTTTGCCGCATGCGCCGCATACGTATGGTGGGAAACTTTGCCATCATTATCTACTCCATACTCTCTGTCAACGCCATTTCTACTGCCTTCACCGTCTCATCAATCATCTCATCTTTCAGGGCAAGTGAAATAAAACAACTCTCAAATTGGGAAGGAGGCAGGTACATGCCACGCTCTAACATGCTCCAGAAAAAGTGCGCATAACGTTGCGTGTCTGAGGTTTTGGCGCTACTATAATCGACCACGTGCTCAGCAGTGAAGAACAAGCAGAAAATTGCGCCAATTCTCACAAATTGTACCCTATCACTAATATCATACAGCACCTGATCTATGCCATTGCTCAACAGTTGTCCTTTGCGCTCAAGCTCTACATATCGTCCTGGTTTGCGCAACTCTTGGAGAGTCGCAATACCAGCAGCCATTGCCAGAGGATTACCTGAAAGTGTTCCCGCCTGGTACATTGGCCCAAGTGGCGCCACAAGTTGCATAATCTCCCGCCGCCCTCCATATGCTCCTACTGGAAGCCCTCCACCAATAATTTTCCCAAGACACGTCAAGTCAGCTTGTATACCAGTACGTTCTTGCATCCCGCCCAGAGCGACACGGAAACCTGTGATCACTTCATCGAAGATCAGTAATGCTCCGAAGGTAGTGCATATCTTTCTAAGCTGCTCAAGAAACCCGGAATCGGGCAGCACTAACCCCATATTGGCTGCTACTGGCTCAACTATGATCGCTGCAATGTCATCGGGATAGATTCGAAATAGCTCCTTTACAGCATCGCTATCATTATAGTTGGCAATCAGGGTATTACTAGTAGCTTCAGCAGGTACGCCTGGACTATCTGGTAATCCCATGGTCGCCACACCAGAACCAGCTTGTACGAGGAGCATATCTGCATGACCATGGTAACAACCGCTAAACTTGATGATTTTGCTACGTCCAGTAAATGCCCTGGCCAGACGCAGAG
>JBKPBA010000557.1:0-3897 GCA_046726675.1 Chloroflexota bacterium | reverse complement strand
GTAATCGGATCGGCTGTTGGTGGCATCACATACACGATCAAAGATGGTGAAACAGGTTTTCTTGTTCCTCCGCGCGATCCTGAGGCGCTAGCTGACCGTTTACAGCAACTGCTCAGTCAACCAGAATTAAGTACGCAAATGAGCCTGGCCGCACGAAAGCGAGTCGAACGAGAGTTTACCTGGTCAATTGTGGCAATGCGTACTGGTGCTCTCTATGAAACCCTTCTGGCTGAGCGGACGCACGAGACCTTGCCAATAGAGACAAAATCAATAGCATCTTTTCCCACAATATCAGACAACAATTCCTAGAAAGAGCAAATTTTGGCACTCATTGATGTGCTTATTCCAACTTACCGGCGCAAGACTGGCCTGGCAATTGTTCTAACAAGCCTGCTAGGCCAAACCTTTACTGACTTCGAGGTAATCGTCTCTGATCAGACCGAGGATGACGACGCTTACCTCGAGAGTATGGAGATTCAGACGCTTGTGCAAGCTCTCAAATGGCACGGTCACCGGGTAATGCTTCATCGCCACCTGCCACGACGGGGAATGGCAGAACAGCGGAACTTTCTTGTCGAGCAGAGCCATGCGCCTTACATTCATTTTCTTGACGACGATGTGCTGCTCGATCCTGCTGTGATGCAACGTATGCTCGGTGTGCTTCAAGCTGAAGAATGCGGCTTTATTGGTTGTGCTGCCACAGGCCTTAATTATCTCAACGATGTTCGGCCGCACCAACAACATATCGAACTCTGGACAGGGCCTGTTCGGCCTGAGCCATTCGAGCCAGACTCAATCCCATGGAATCGGCACATGGTGAACAATGCAGCAAACCCACTTCATCTGGAGCAGCAACTTGCGGTGGATCGTAAAATAGTGCGCTACAAAGTAGCATGGGTCGGAGGTGCAAATATTCTTTATGATCGTGCTAAGTTACTTGATGTTGGAGGATTTTCCTGGTGGCATCGCCTGCCACCTGTACATGCTGGGGAAGAAGTTGTCGTACAGTTTTTGCTTATAAGAAAGTATGGCGGGTGCGCTATTTTGCCAAGCGGAACCTACCATCTTGGTTTGCCAACCAGTGTTGATGACAGGAGACGCAATGCAATCGAACTATTCGGCGAACTCATAAAGGAATTTGACGTTCACCCCGTCGTCGAGCCAGTACCAGAGCAGTTTTCTGTCCCTGGTAGATAAACAAGGAGTACCTGGATGAATATTGATAGATTGAAAGGAAAGGTTGTCCTGGTTACAGGGGCAGGGAGTGGCCTTGGAGAGGCTACTGTACATGCATTCGCTTCCGCTGGCTGTTCTGTTGCCTGTATTGACGTTAATGGGACAGAAGCCAGACGGGTGTGCAAGGATTTAATCTCACAAGATGTTATGAGCATTGCAGTGCAGTGTGATGTGGGTGATGCCACTGCTGTAGTCCACACCGTGCAAATGGTTCATGAGCAGTTCAAACAACTGGATATTATCGTGAACTGTGCTGCAATCGACTATACCCTCTCAGTGGATGAGATGACCGTGGAGCAGTGGGACAGGGTAATTAATGTCAATTTACGGGGTCCATTTTTGTTCGCTAAGGCAGCATTGCCGATAATGCGACAGCAACATTCTGGTCATATTATCAACATTGCTTCAACTGCTGCGACCCGCGCATGGGCAAACGCTTCGGCCTATCACGCTTCAAAGTGGGGCCTGGTGGGTTTCAGCCGTGGTCTAGGAGTCGAGGGACGAAGCGATGGCGTTCGCGTAACGACAATCATACCTGGAGGGATGCGCACCCACTTCTTTGATAGATTCATCGAGCAGGGCATTCCAATGCCTGAGGAAAGAAATCTACAAGAACCAGAGAATGTGGCAGATGTGATCGTGTTTGCAGCCCAGGTCCCTCCCGAATCAGCGCTCCAGGAAGTAATTATTACACCACTGACGGAGACGAGTTGGCCATAGATTAACGTTGAGCCTCAGATCCGTCAACAAGTGAGAGGAGAATAATGATGTATGACGAAATTGAACATTACTGGCATGAACTTGCTTCTATAATGCAGACAATGCCATTTGACACGCTTACGAAAGCGGCTGAGCTACTTCTAGACTGTTATCGACGCGGCAGCACTGTCTTCGTGCTTGGGAATGGTGGGAGTGCTGCAACAGCTTCTCACTTTGCTTGTGATCTTGCGAAAGGTACGCAGGCAGCAGGGCTCCTTGCCTTCCGTGTGGTCTCACTGAGCGACAATGTGCCGCTGATGACGGCCTGGGCAAATGATACAAACTATGAGCGTATCTTCGCTGAGCAACTAGCAACGCTCATTCGTCCTGCAGATATTGTAATTGCGATTAGCGCAAGTGGTAATTCCCCCAATATCCTGGCTGCAGCCAGGATAGCACGCCAATCAGATGCAATAACCCTCGCATTGACCGGTCAGGATGGTGGTAAACTTTCCCGCCTGGCTGATTTTACAATCTATGTTCCCTCCCAATTAATAGAACAAGTTGAGGATGCTCATCTTGTCATCGCGCATAGTCTCTGTGTTGTTCTCCGTGAGCAGCTACGTACTGAGGCAGTGCTAAGGGAAGTGGAATGCTCCGTTCTTAAAAAGAGAATCGACCAACATGCTATGGCTGATCTTAGCACATAGCGATCGTTTCTAATCAGTGGGTTTGCATTTAGTGACTGCGGCATAATGAACGACTGAAGCTAGCCTTTTTGCTACTGTATCCTGTTAAGCTAATAACCACGTGTAATAAGAAGATAACCAATATACTAAACAAGGAGGTTTAAACTCATGGTTATTACACTGGGAGATTTGATCGTCTGGTTAATCATTGCAGCACTGGTTGGCTTTATTGGTGAACTGATCGCAAGACGGCGCACACCCTTTGGTATAGTAGGAGCGATCATTTTAGGGTTCATAGCCATCTTCCTCGTTGTCGGTGTACTGCACTGGCACATTATTGGTGAACCCTACTTGAACGGTGTGCCAATAATCACCTCTATCCTCGCTGCTGCGGTATTGGTAGCTATATGGAGCGCTTTTGCATATCATCATGCATATGGTTATTATCGCCACTATTACCGGCGTGGTGGATATGCACGCCGACCTCGTCGTCGATATCGCTGGTTTTAAAACATAGGTATTTCGGTGCATGGAATACTGGGTCCCAGTATTCCATGCACCGATTTTTACATTTCAGGAATATCGATAACTCCAAGCCTGGTAATTCCCCTTCATTTTCCACCTCGAAGAGTTGGCGGAATGCGGCTGGAAGCTGAGCGCGGACATTCTCAATCTCTCCCATGGTTAGGACTTCTGCCAGCAGCCCAAGCACTACACGAGCATGGAAAGTAGCTTCTGCTAGCTCCGAGCCTTCTCTTTCAGCAACACGCATAAAAAAATCGTCTAAAGTAAAGGTACAAATGATTGCCGATATTTCTTTTGAAACTTCACGTAGCAAACTCACGTGTTAACTCATAAAGAGAGGCAAGTAATGGTAAGAACTTACGTGCATGAGTATCATTACTTTGCATCAGGAGGAGGTTTAAATGTTATATCTTTTGGCTCAACATAGTGTTCTGGCAGATAGCATTTCTATTCGCATTGGAAATAATGTCTGGTCATTCAGCCTCAACTTTATCATTTACCTGATCATAGCAGCGATTGTAGGTTTCGTAGCAGAATCTATTGTAGGATGGCGACTCCCGTTCGGTTTCATCGGCGCGATCATTGCAGCCCTGATAGGGATCTGGTTGATGACTCAGGTCATTATCCTCACCGGAATCGGGGATATCAATGTTTTTGGTGTTCCCATCATAAGAGCACTGATCGGCGCGATAATTTTTGTAGCACTTTGGCATCTATTAACCTATCGAACTTGGTATCGCCGTCGTCG
>JBKPBA010000556.1:0-16207 GCA_046726675.1 Chloroflexota bacterium | reverse complement strand
GGTTACCAATAGTGGGTACCAAACCAACTGAACCGCCAGCAAGCCAACCTCGTGCCGTTTCAGTCATTTCATCCAGGTCATATATTATTCGCATGTAATTCCTTAATGAGCTATGTGCATTTCGTTATCTATACTAATAAGACGTACACATGGTATATTTTTTTAATAACATCCCAAAAGTGTTACAAACGCCACTGTGTGCTTATGCTAGTGTCATGCATCTGAACAAGTATCTCAACAGATGCAAACGCCACTGCGTGGCTGCGCTTCGCGTCATGCATCTGAACAAGAATTGTAGTTTGCATAACTTTTGGCGTCAACTGATGTAACCTGTTATACTACCTGCGATAAAGGAGGATATTATGCAAAAATCAGTACATAGCAGGAGGGGAAGTGGAACAATAGCCAGGGTATTGGGTTTGAGTTTCTTAAGTGCGCTTATTTTTACCATCGTAGTCGCTATACGACATATGCTAGAAACACCTATGAGACTTGAAAGCTCCCTGCCTGGAGAAGCTCATTACTATAAGTGGAAACGTGGCTATATATTCTATAAGGTTTTGGGAGAACCAGAAGCCCCTCCTTTACTTCTCCTGCATAGCCCCGGATTAGCAGCATCGGCATATGAGATGCGCAAATTGATAGAGCCTCTGGCACAGCATTACCGCGTTTATGCTCCAGACCTGCTCGGTTTCGGTATCTCAGATCGTCCCACAATTGACTACTCTGCTGATACCTATATAGCGCTCTGCCGAGATTTTCTTACTGACATTGTAAAACAACCAGCAACAATAGTTGCGAATCGGATCAGTTGTAATTATGCAGTAGCGACAGCTGCAACCTCTCCCAATCTTTGCGAGCGCCTGGTATTGATTTCACCAGTAGATTTAAAAGGCCAGCAAGAGCAAGCATCTCTCTTGCCTTTACGTAATACCAGGATTGCCTTTGTAAGTGCCTGGCATGCATTGCTTCAAGCAGCACAAGTGCAATGGCTACTATATCCGATGCTAAGCACTCGTTTTGCGCTTCGCTCTTCGCTGGTAAAACAGCACTCGCACATCAGCGATATCGATCTGGATTATTTCTATGCCACTACTCATCAAATAGGCGCTGAACACGCATCTATCGCTCTACTCAGCGGGAAACTAGAGCAGGATGTTTCGCAACAATTGGAGATCATACAGCAACCGACGCTGGTTATCTGGGGAGCCAGAGGACTCAACGACTCAAGACATATTGGAAGCCATCAGGACGTCTCATGGATGAAGGCACATACTCGACTAGCATTGCTGCCGGATGCAGGACTTGCTGTTCACGAAGAGCAGCCCACGAGAGTGATAGCTACTATCCTATCTTGGAGTGAAGAGGGAAAGGCTGCCATCGCTCCTCCTGAGAATGCCACGATTGAAGCCTACTGTACGAAATGCAAGATGAAAAGAAAGATGTTAAATGCGACCGAAGTGACTTCAAAGGATGGGCGTATGGCTGTGCGTGGTACTTGCGAGGCATGTGGCTCAAATCTTCATCGCTTCGGGCGGCTTAAACAGCAGACATCGACATAGGAGATTTCGAAAGGGCAATCCAGACAGGTCAACCGCTACTCTGTTTTTATTACATTCGCCTTAAAGTCTCGAAAGTATGGGGTTCTTGCGAAAAGTAAAAAAGTGACTTCGATGACTTGACGGGTGGGCAATGAGAACGTATAATCACCTTCGTGTCTTGAACAGGGTTTTTGGGGACTGTACCCTGTACGGGATCCAGAAATACCAGGTTTATCAGGTCAATGGACAAGTATACTCTAAGAATTGTCCTTCTCCTTTAGCATTTGATCGTATTCTTAATTGGGGAGTGGGAATGAGTTTCCTGCGAATTCCCCTTTTTCCCTTTCGATACCAGGGAGGAATTTACTATGAGTATTGGTGGACAGAGTGAGGCTAGTCAGGCAAGATCGGAACAGAAAATCTATCGCCTAACTCCTGATGGCTATGCTAAAAAGCAAGAACGCCTGGAATACTTGCGCACTGTGAAGCGTAAAGAGATTGCTGATTACATTCATGAGGCGAAGGAAGCTGGTGATATCACCGAAAGTAGCGCATACGAAGATGCAAAAAATGAGCAGGCGAAAGTTGAAGGTGAGATTCTACAACTGGAGCGATTGCTCTCAGTTGCCGAGATAATGACATCTGACATGCATGACGAAATCGAAGGACCACTTGTTGTTCGTATTGGGACACAAGTAGATGTCGAGAGTGAAACCGGGTCGCCACGTACCTTCAAGATTGTTGAAACATATGAAGCTGATCCAAAATCAGGCTTGATCTCGGATCAATCTCCAGTGGGTAAAGCTCTGATGGGACACCAGGAGGGCGATTCGGTTAGTGTTTCAACCCCTGGCGGTGTGACAAACTATACCATTCGTTCGATCCGTCCGATGCTTTGATCAGTACATTCTTGTGGGTTTACGGCGCCGCTCGTTTGGCAACAATATATCCAGGGCATCATCGACAGTGACAACACCCTCGAGCATTCCTTCTGCATTGACAACTGGCACGGCCAACAAGTTGTACTTCGCCATGATCTCCGCAACCGTTCGAGGCTCGGTATCCGGTTGTACTGTAATCAAATCGGTTTCCATAAATTCCTGCAAGGGTTGTGTAGGGGGAGCTACTAATAGTTCCCAAAGGGAGACCACACCGAGAAGTTTACTCTCATCTTGTAACTCGTCGGCAACACAATAGACGTAAGTGGGGTGCACATCTTGCTCGTTAATACTGGCACGAACAGCCTCTAACGCTTCCGCAACGCTCTTTGTTGCATTAACGACGATGTAATCTTTGGTCATGATGCCACCTGCGGAGTCTTCTTCATATGCCAACAATTCTTGTACATCCTCAGACTCTTCAGGTTGCATCAAGTGAAGGAGCTTATCCGCATACTCCTCGGGTAGCTTGGCAAGAAGGTCGGCAGCTTCATCCGGTCCCATGGCATCGAGGATGTCAGCCGCACGATCGACGCTAATATTCTCGAGGATGTGGCTCTGGCGCTCCGTATCAATTTCTTCAAGGGTATCAGCCGCGGTTTCAATGTCCAGTCCTTCGAGCAGCCGTGCTCCCTGGCCTGGAGTCAGTTGATGCACAATATCAGCGATATCCGCTGGATGGAGTCCCGCGAGTTGGCCACTTTGTATACGTTTTGGCTGACCGAGCAGATCGTCCTCAGTTACACCTACATGAGATTCCTTTACATGCTGATCGCTTTCAGGAACTTCAAAAAGATCGGGTTGATGCGAGCCAATCAGTTCAATATTTTCCCAGGGAATGAGATTAGTAGGGGGCCGCTGGGATCGATTGACTGAGCCACGGCGAGTACCGAGTAACCAGTTAGGTGCAAGGCGTCGAACCAGCCCAAGGGTACTACTGTCGATACCTAAAATATGCCAATCGTCACGCAGGTATACATCATTGACACGTACGGCTTTTTTACGGACAAGATCGATCACCTGTTTATCTAGCACATCATGTGCCAGGCTGACAGTAATGATTAATTGGTCTCCTACAGATGGGATAAGAGGTTGGGTAGAAAGCTGCTCTACTGGTATACGCAGGCATAAGGTGTCACCATGCCATTCCACATTATTGACAGACACATACCAGGTATGTTCAGTATGCCCCTCAATTACAAGAGTCGGCTGGGGCGCAGGAGTGGAAGTCGGAGTAGCTGTATGCGCTGACTCAGAGAGGGGCGCGATAAATCGCGTCTCTTCGACATCTATAATTTTTCCTATGCGCTCTCCCTGGGGATCTTCCACAGGCGCACCAAGCAATTGGCTAAGGTAAAGCATTGCTACATCTCGATACGGGAATCAGGTAACTCGGGTGTAACGAACTGCGCTCCAACCGCCTCCCGTTCAAATGCCTCGTATGCCTGATGCTGCCTCTCTTCCATGAACTTCAGACTTGTGCCAATGAATTCACGGAAAAGCGGGTGTGGCCGAGTAGGACGACTTTTGAACTCGGGATGAAACTGCGAAGCGACAAACCAGGGATGGCCTGCCAGTTCGATGACCTCAACCAGCGTATTATCGGCTGAACGTCCGCTCACGATCATGCCGTTAGCTTCCATCCGTTTGCGATATTCATTATTGAACTCGTAGCGATGGCGGTGTCGCTCAAAAACTATTGCTTCTCCATAGGCCTGATAGGCTTTTGTGCCGGGAGTCAGGCAACACACCCAGTTCCCCAGGCGCATGGTACCACCTTTGTCTGCAACATGACGCTGTGTCGTCATCAGGTCGATCACCGGAGAGGAAGTCTGTGGATCAAATTCTGTACTATTCGCTTCCGCCAGACCCAGCACATTGCGTGCGAACTCAATGACAGCGACTTGCATCCCCAGGCACAGACCAAGGTATGGAATGCGCATGCGGCGAGCGAAACTGGCAGCTTTGATTTTTCCTTCAATGCCGCGATGACCAAAGCCGCCCGGTACCACAATACCAGCGACATCTTCTAAGGCCTCGGTATACCTTTCGCCCATGTTCTCAAGGGCTTCGGAGTTGATCCATTTTACGCGAATATCCACATCGTGATACCAGCCAGCATGACGCAAGGATTCTACTACTGAAAGATAAGCATCGTGTAACTCGACATATTTCCCGACCAGGCCAATGGTTAATTCAGGTCGAGGGCGTTTAATGGTAGCAACCAGTTCACGCCACTCTTGCATCACTGGTTCATGTTCTGGCAAACTGAGTTCTTGAACCAGAAATTGGCCCAGCCCCGCCTCTTCGAGAATGAGTGGCACCTCGTAGATGGTCTCGGTGGTGAGCAAAGGAACCACCGCTCGTTCTTCGATATTGCAGAAGAGGGCGATTTTCTCGCGCAATTCGTCACTGAGTGGGTAATCTGACCGACACAGAATGACATCGGGTTGAATACCAACCCGCAGCAATTCTTTGACGCTGTGTTGCGTGGGCTTCGTTTTGAGCTCTTTGGTCGCCATGAGATAGGGTAAGAGGGTCACATGCAAGTAGAGCACATCGCGACGTCCCACCTCTTTGCGCATCTGGCGAATCGCTTCTAAAAAGGGCTCGCCCTCGATGTCACCAACCGTCCCTCCTACCTCTACAATCACCACATCAGCATCAGAATGACGGGCAACATTTTGGATGCGATCTTTAATTTCATTGGTGATGTGAGGGATGACCTGGATGGTCCCACCCAAATATTCTCCTCGGCGTTCCTTGCCGATGACAGCGGCATACACCTGTCCTGTGGTGACGTTATTGGCCTGATTGGCGGGTTCGTCAGTAAACCGTTCATAATGGCCCAGATCAAGGTCGGTCTCTGCGCCATCATCAGTCACAAAGACTTCCCCATGCTGGTAGGGTGACATGGTGCCGGGATCAACATTGATGTAGGGATCTAATTTCATAAGAGAGACGGAGATTCCGCGATTCTTCAGCAATCGGCCTAGAGAGGCTACGGTAATACCCTTTCCCACTGATGATGCCACACCGCCTGTGACAAAAATGAACTTCGCCATTGGATCCTCCAAGATTAGACAGGGTATCCACTGAGAATACCCTCTACAGCAGTTATTCTCTGCTATAGAAGCGCACTGAACTGCCGATGAACGAATCGGTATCTACCATTTTAATTAACATCAATTAACACCAAAAAATATACGCAATACATATGAAACATAGTACTAAAAACTTTGTTGAGTGATTAACTACGACTTGATAAGATGACGACCTGCGTTTCAGCAGGTAATGCACTACGGGTAATCGGCAATTTTGGTTGTGGGTTTATAGCCTCAATGCCCATCTCACGACAAAATTTATCGAGAGGATTGGGGGCATCACCTATCGAAGAACTATAATGCATAGGGATAACAATATGAGGTTCTACCTGGCTGATGACTTCAGCAGCTTGTGCCGCGTTGATTGTATGCTGTCCTCCAATTGGTATCAATAATATATCTGCATCAGCAACTTCTTCTAGCTGCTCTTCTTGCAAAATATGCCCAAGATCCCCCAGGTGACAGATGACGAGGTCATCCATATGGATGACATAAATTGTATTACGACCTAGTTCCTGCCCACGTTTATTGTCGTGGTAAGAAGCAACGCCAGTGATCAAAACATCGCTGATCTCATATTCGCCAGGACCACGCACTATTCGGGGATCGCCATCTACGCCACCTACAAAGTTATGTCCGGGATGATTGTGGCTGATAGTGACAATGGGGGCACTTATCTTGCCCAGCGAGTGTCCTAGCTGAGGAGAGAAAGGGTCAGAAATCAAAGTAACATTCTTGCCACGCAATTGAAAGCAAGAGTGACCAAGCCAGGATATTTCCATGTGTTATTAATTCGCTTTTCTCATAAGTTCGGGCGGGGACTTCTGTCCTCGCCCGACTTTTATTGTACCACAGGTATAAGTGTTCTACAAGGGGATAGCCCGATTAGTTTTCAAAGTAAAGAAGCTCATTTAATCTGGATTATTGGCCGCAATTGAGGCAACCATCTGCTCATCAAGCAAAGGACCACTTACGGTCATATTGCCATTCGGCGCTCTGGAGGCAAAGGTAAGAGAACTATATGCAATTGAGACCTTGACTTCGCGCCCCCGAGTTCCAACACGTACCGTTGACGACTCAACTGCTTTCTTGATGCGTTGAGCCACAATTTCTGCACCCTGCTGCTCAGCACGAATAACAGCTGTCATTACGCCAGGGCCATTGATTGAGAGATTGTCCTCTTTGCGAACCTTGGAACGTAACAAGGGCAACAACTTTCGAGCTGCTTCAGTTGCTTCGTGCTCTTCGCGCTCGCGATTGATGTCGTTATGTTTTGCGCCTTCGAGGATAAAGCGAAAAACGATAACACTTTGAGCATTACAAATGCGACGAACTTTGCGTTGTCCGGCTTCCAAATCTTTTGTCGAGGCTACGGCTTGCCAGATGTGATGCTCACTCTTGCGCCGATAATCGAAATAACCTTGTAGGCGCGCATATCCTTCAAGGACTATAGCCCCCATAGTCCACATTATATGCCTGGGAGTACTGAGGGCAAAGTGACGACAGGCAATTAACTGCCGCGCAATCGGAGTGACCTTCATCGTTGAAGCTTGATAGTTCTGTTGCTGAAGTACCTTAAGATGACCAGCATAAATACGACGGCGTTGCTTTAGAAAGTCACGAACATTGACAGGACCTTTGTTATAGACAATGCATTTTGGTGTATAGATGAGTTGAAAGCCAAGTTGAGATATAAGTGCCTGAATAGAGATTTCGTCAACAGCGCTATCAGTTGGAATGCCAGAAATGACATTGCGAAACGCGATAACTTCGCCTAATTTAGGATGTACTCGGGCTACACGATCATGCAAACGCCAGAGGAGATGTACTGCGTGCCCCATGAAGGTGTCAGGATCGTTGACAGGGACAGGTCGACCTCCGACCATACCAATCTTAGGACCTTTAAAGGGAGCACATAGGTTTTCTATAGCAAAGGCTTCTGGAATGACATCAGCGCCGATCAGTACAACAATAGGGCTGGTAGCTTTCTTGAGAAACAGGTTGATCGCGGAAGCTTTGCCTTCACGTTTCTCCTGGACACACAGGCGTATACGAGGCTCTTTCTGGGCCATCTCGGATACGATGGGAACGGTACGGTCAGTACATCCACTTGCAACAACGATCACTTCTTCAATACAGAAGGTCGGACCTGTTTGCTCAAGAACGGACTGCAGGGTACGAGCAATATTAGCTTCTTCGTTATAGGCCATGATACCAATACTACAACCGATAAATTCCTCCGACTCTAGCATAGACTCATGAAGCTCTTCCAACTCTACGTCATTCACTATATTTGTTGCCATTAAAGGCATCTCCTTTACAAGTTGCAGATCCAGGATAGATTTGCTCAACCGCCGCCTCTACCTTATGCGTAGTATCTTTCGGATACCCCTCACTCACAAGTTCCCACCGTATCGCGAAAATATGCCTTTAGTATCTGTTGCTTATTCATACGTCGATGTCTTTGTTTCTCAGTTAGTAAGTTTTCACTACCTCACCTGATCCAACTACCTCATAAGATTAAGGTCAGATTAAGGGTAGAATACCATTAAGATGTAAGGGTATGAGTAGTGTTCGGGTTAAGAAACGGTTATAAATTTGCAAATGCGGTTATGGAATTTAGACTTAGAGTTTATTGACGGTATCTTCCGTACAGTTTATACTCATATTGCCTGGGACAGTCTCCTGGCTGGGGCAATGAAAAAACACTTCCTACAAAAGCAAAACGCTATATGCAACTGTTTTAGGCTCTTTGGCATTTCCAAGAAAGTTTGGGATGAGCAAGAAAAGCGATGCTTCATGCTCCTAATTTCTATGCTCAAACGCTAGATGGTGAAGTAATGCGAGTTCAGGAACACGTAAAATTGTCGGCTTTAGCTGCAACTATGGCACTTCCATGGCTCGGAAAAGATGTGTTAATCCCTCTAACATCAAGTGTATTGATCGATGTAGATCATTATATGTGGCATGCTGTAACATTTCGTACGCTTAGCTTACGAGCGGCCGTCAAGTACTTCGGGCAAGCAGACCCTCCTCAACGGAAAGAAGCGCGGCTGCTACATCACCCGTTAGTATTGGGCATGCTGTTATTGATTGCACTTCGCACTCGCTCGCGGTTTCTTACGCTGGTTCTCGCCGGTCTGCTATTTCATGTGAGCCTGGATGTTGTGCATGCAACACAAATACAATCTTTGAAACAATCACTGAGTGAAGAAGCTAACGGTATTTGTCCTGAATGTGGGGAATGGTGCGAGGCTTTGCAACTGCATACTATTTACTTTTCCCCTAATGTGCTCAACCGCTACAATCCAACACATTTTGTAGTACTATGTCCCACGTGCCATGAGAAAGCTCATAGTTAGTGACATAACCTGTAAAAAATCGTTGTAAAGTGTCGATAAGATATGATATAATCGTTCCCTGTAAGAACGGACGAAAATCCATAAAAGATATGATTAGCAAAATCATTTGATGAACTTGCTCCCCGTCAGGGGTGAAATATGAAAGCGAGGAAGAATTTGTCGCCATTGTGGCTACCAGCAATCCGGGTAATACAAATTATTCTCAGTATTGCCGTAATCGTTTTTATCTTGCTTCAGGCGCGTGGCGCAGGTCTGGGCAGCGTTTTCGGTGGCAGTAGTGCTGGAACGGTGTTTAAGACACGACGTGGTGTAGAGAAATTGATTTTCAACCTCACTATCGTGTTCGTTGTTCTCTTTGCCGTTGTTTCCTTGCTCAGTTCTTTGATTCAATAAGAGGGGGTATTGGCTAACGGTTGCCTTATAAATCTCTTTTTATTGCTACTTTCTTTGTCTTCATGCTAGCGCTTACACTCGCAGCATGCAGCGGGAGTGGCAACAGTGGTAATTCCTCTACCCCAACAACACAAGCCACAACATCTGGGGGAAGTTCAGGCGGTAACACAACTGCAACAGCGTCTTCAGGTGTAGGTCTGGGTCCACGACCTTGCCCCGATGCCGTAAAAACGCCTGCCCATTGGGATGCTATTATACCAACGCAAAACGGTGTTACACAAGTAGAAAATGTAACTTGCGGCAACCTCATCGGTAATACGAGGTTACAGGCGTTGGTGAAAGTACGTTATCAGGGTACAGGTCAGATTCTGGATGTCTACGTTTACAGCGACATTACCAGCCCCAGCCCTTCGCAATTATTCAAGCTGCAAAACCTGTATAAGGGTAATGCTAAGATCAGCGTGTACAATACAGTTCTAACGGCCGAGGTAGATCAAAATTCGAGTGTAAACGCTGGTAAAGCCAATGCAGAGCTGACGCAGGATCTCTTTCGCGAGTTTAAATGGTCTGATGGGGCGGGAACACTGGTTCCTGTATCCTTCCCTGGCATATATCCAGACTTGACCCGTTACCAGGCCGAAAATGACCAGGCACAAGTCAATCAGGGACATGATCCTTGGAAACTCAACGCGGCGCAGGTTGCCAATCACATGGCTGCAGACACACATTTACTCAACTGGTCCGGCAATGCTCCAACTGCTGTCGTAAGTGGGGGTGGCTCCAACGATAGTGATGCGGTAGTGACAGTGAAAAACCCGGAGCCCGCTGGAAATACAATCAAAGTTTCGCTCGAACGTTTAGGGGGGAATACTAATGGTGGCATCTGGGAAGTTGTGTCAGTCACAGCCGCAGGGATGTCTATCACTACACCGCAGAGCCGAGACATCCTTACAAGTCCGGTGAACGTGACCGGAACAGGTAATGCCTTTGAGGGTGTGATCGGCACGATCAACATACTGGATCATTTATATACTCCTATCGGCCATGCCCATGTCACAGGAGCAATAGGTAATGGAAATACCACGTTTTCATCGAATGTGAGGTACAACTCTACATTCAAAGGTGGGAAACAGGAAGGGATCGTGGTACTTTATGCCGTAAACAATGCAGGCAGTTCGATTGGAGCAGCGGTAATGATAAAGGAACTATTGAGCTAAGACTTGACTGCCACCAGAATATCGCGCTTTTTGATGACACGATCCACTGTATGCACAAACTGCGTATACGGTGGATCATTTCGTATTCGTAGTTGCGTATATTGCTCCACCAACTCCATCATCGCTTTACGCTCGATACGCGTGGCATTCCAGGCCAATGCTATTGTTCCTCCTGGAAGTAGCATGCTTGCCCAAACCGGCAACGCTTTACTTAACATTCCCGCGATTTCACTGAAATGCTGAATGCCATAAGGCAAATCACCGGCAATAGCATGCATATGCGGACCACCTGGAACTTCTTGCATATGTAGATTAGCCTCACAGGTATCTCCATGAGCAAGAACAAGTCTATGTGTTGCGCCCTTACGTCCGATTTCGAACTGATAGCGGCGACCTGCCCGGCGGCCGCGTTCATCCAATTCTTTATAAGACATGTGGATGCTATTTAAATACTGTCGAAGAAAGACAACGGTAGTATCGACATCTTGCTTCTGATGTTCTATGCCAAAAGCATCATAGCCAGCCGAGAGAGCCAGAAACAGTGTAGTACCTCCACCAGCCAGTGGGTCGAGTATTCTCAGACGCCCAGTAAACTGGTTACTGAAAGCACCTGCAAAAATAGCGATGTTGAGTAACACTCTTGTAAAAACTTCGTTTGTCTTCCCCTTATAGCGGCGAATCTCCGCCATTTCTAGAGGGAGAAAAGGAGCGAACGATGTTTCAAGTGGACGTAAGAACGGCCCCTCTATATCTCCGATACGCTCAAAGAATTCATATGCTTCACTGGTAGCTCCCAAACGGGGAAGAATTTCCTTCAACTCCGGGCATTGTGAAGACATGCTTTCATTATGGAGGGACACTAACAGATAGCCCTGTCCGGCAAATGTCACAGGCTCGATTTGTATAATAGCCGCTCCTAGTGGGCTGGCAAGCAACTCTGGCTCCGCCAGTTTTTCAGTCATGTTGGCATACTGGGCACTGCGTTGTGGTGTTATTTTGAGTGCGAGTTTTCTCATTATTGATACTGCACTTTAAACGTATACCCCACCATTAATGCTGATTGCCTGTGCCGTCATGTAATCCCCTTCTGTGACAATATAGCGAACACACGAGGCAATTTCTTCAGGCTTGCCAAAGCGTCCCATGGGAATTTTTTCGAGGATGCGCTCGCGGATATTCTCTGGTACTTCCATCAGCATGTCAGTTTCGGTGAAGCCGGGGCAAACTGCGTTCACAGTGATGCCATGCCGGGAGACTTCGAGGGCAACTGATTTCGTAAAGCCTATAATGCCCGCTTTGGTGGTGGCATAGTTTGATTGCCCGATATTCCCGGCCAACGCCACAAATGAACTGATATTCACGATCCTGCCAGATTTGCGTTCTAGCATGAAAGGGAGTACTTGCTGTGTACAGTTAAAGAGTCCGGCAAGGTTGACATGGATGACGTCGTCCCAGTGTTGTTTTGACATGTTTTTGAGTGTTTTATCACGAGTAATGCCTGCGTTGTTCACCAAAATATCAATCTGCCCAAAAGTATCGATAGTCTGCCTGATCATCTCAGTCACCTGGTCATAATCGGTAATATCTGCACGAATGACCAGGGCCTGTGGGCCAAGTTCCCTGATCTCATCTGCCAGTGAACTGGCAGCATCTGCACTCGTGCTGTAATTAATAACGATATTCGCACCTATTGTCGCCAGTTCTTTGGCAATGGCTCTACCTATACCGCGTCCCGCTCCAGTGATAATTGCTATTTGATCATCAAGTCTTTTACTCATGACCTTTTCCTTTCACTAGTTTCCAATGCTACTTCAAGATTATACATCATTTGCCAACTTGAAATGGGTACGAAACAGCACATTTCGCTTTATTATCGAGAATTTTCTCTTCATGAGCGAAAATATCGCTTACATAGCGCTCATTTTGCGCGACATTCTCTATGCTAGAGTTTTTGATTTGATGGTGCCATTTAATAGATATTATAATAGGCAGGAAAGATGAAAGGAGCAATCAGCGTGAATGAAACGAGCAATCAGTGGAACGAGGGCGATTCGGAGATCTTTCTTGATCTGGGAGAGATTTTTGTCCCTGGACGTGCTGAGCAAATGGCGGCGCTTCTTGATCTAATCCCTGCGCGAACCGATGAGCATTTTACAGTCGTGGAGTTGGCTTCTGGAGAAGGCGCTTTGGCACAAGCGATCCTGGAGCGCTTTCCTGCGTGTCATTATCTCGCTTTCGACGGCTCGGCAGTGATGCGTCAGCACATGCGCCAGCGTCTGGCTCAGTTTAGCAATCGTCTTGAGATACGACCGTTCGAGTTGGCTGAACAGGAGTGGCGAGCCACCTTGCCTATCCCTTTGCGTTGTGTGGTATCCTCACTCAGCATTCACCATCTCTTTGATGAGGAGAAGCAACAACTTTTCAGGCAGCTAGCTGCATATCTTGAACCAACCGGTGCTTTGCTGGTGGCAGATATCAACAGACCAGCGACCCAGCAGATCGCCGACCTCTTTGCTCAACAATATGATGATATTGTTCGCAGGCAGAGCCTGAACGTACGCGGGGATTTGAGTGGATACGAGCAGTTCCAGCAACTGAAGTGGAATTATTTTCTCTACGACTATAACTCTACTGAGACTTCTGATCATCCTTCCTGCCTCAGTGATCAATTAGTATGGTTACGAGAGGCGGGCTTCAGCGTCGTGGATTGTTTTTGGATGCGGGCGGGCCACGCTGTCTATGGAGGATATAAAAAGGAATAACATTTTACCTCCTCTTTGGTTCCCACATCAGCAAGTGACGAGCAAGAAGCATAGCACACGTGAGAACTACCAGTACTACTTTTTACGTTTCAGGTTGAAAAACTGGACAACGAATGCGAGAGCGGTACCGGCTAGCGCTTCGGCGAGAATGAAAGGGGTGGAGGTCCCTTGAGATGAGGACTCGTGTTTGTGCTTTTGAACATGATTGGTGCGATGGGAGGGAGCAGGCTGTATATCTTCGTGTTCAGGAAAAGATACTGGCTGAGCGCTCTGGAATGACTGAGTTACCTGGTGTTCGAGCTGGGTTGCCTCACGTTTCGGATGGATGTCTTTTGGCTCTTTCTGTTTGTGCGAGGGGGGTGCCTGTTCCTGCATCTCCTTTTGAGAGGTCGGCAAATGAGCGGTGAGTTGATGGACCATGGCGGCTATCGTATCAGGGGTGGTTCGTACCCCCTCGGCAAAGAAAGCGTTGATCTCGGCTCCCAATAGCAGGATGACGGCGAAGTAGTAGAAGAAAAACAGGAGGATCACCGCGAAACCTACCTGGCCTGTATCTTTGCCTAAGAAGTGGGTCACGTAGAACGGGAAGACCACGAGATAGATTTGTAAGGCTACCGCAGCTACCACGGCTCCAACCCAGCTATTACGAAAACTGATGTGTTGATTGGGCACGACGATGTAAATGGCCTCGAACAAGACCCATGTGATGATCAGAGCGGTCAGGATGCCAAAGGCTGTAAAGATGAAGCCATTGCCCGGTATCTGGCTGACAGGAGTGGCTTTGAGGATCGATTGCACGAGAGCAGGGATGGAGGAAGCAAAGACCATCAACGGGACTAAAATGACAAAGACGAGCAGCATGCCCAGAGCCATCAGGTTCTGCGGAATGAGGTTGCGCTGGCGCGTATGGTAAATGATCGCAAAATAGCCTTCCAGGGAAACGAAGAGGCGTGAGCCACCAAAGATAGCGATAAGGACAGCGATGAACGCGAGAAAGCCGGCATTCTTACTGAGCGTAGTAAGCGCGGGCTGGAGGATATGGCCTGATGATAGTTGTGTTGGAAAGACATTTTCTATGCTGTGAATAAGGGTTCCTTGAAAAGACGGATTAAAGCGGCCAAAGGTGAAGCCAGCAATGGCAATGATAGCAATGGCGATGGGGAAGATCGCGGTGATGAGGTTGAATGCCAGTCCTGCCGCAAAGTTCATGACCCAGTCGTTATTAAATTTGGTCCAAAAAGCTTGGAGGATTTTGACCTCCTTTACCGCTATTTGTTTCGCTTTTGAAGTGTTCTCTGTCTCAGTTCGCGTTCGCGATTCTTGTGTTTGGGTTGCCATCATTGATTCTCCTGGTTGCCACATATTGATCTTCTCTCAATAAGACACGGCTGAAGTCGTCTTTGCGTTTCAGAGCATGATGCGAATATCTTTACCGATTCGTGTTTCTAGAAAGCGCTTATTCCTTCAGGGAGGGAATAGATATGATGCACTTTGCGTAGAGACAGGTGAGAACTGCAAGGCGATTCAAAATGAGCTTTTACGAATAAACCAAGGAATGAAGGCAAGATATCATCATGGCACGTGTCCAGAAAGGGCAGAAAAAGGCACTGCTCTCTCCCTCTCTTGAACCAGTCAAACATCTCAGTTCCAGCTTTCAGCGCAAACTGCTCAAGCGGGTAGACAAACAACGCAAGCAGTTCAGAAGCTCTGGCAAGCCCTACCCGCTTGTCCAGAGTCCCTCTCTGACTACGGAGAACCAAATGCAGGGCTCCACGCTCCTGCTCGTTCTTGCGCAACTTGACTAGCAAGAATGATTCCTTGTTCAGTATCAATATGCTCTGATTCCGCTTTTCTTTCAATAGACTGTATGTTACTTTTAGGTAAGTTGGCTTCTTGACTGCCTTGAACCTTAGAAATAACGTTGTTATAGTTGGTTCAATTAGCTATATACGTATCCAAGTATATCAGGCTAAGAGCAGAACAAATGTACAAGCGTGTTATAATTAGGGTGTCTAGCTGATTAGTGATTAGAGTAAACTTGAGGACTGGTATGAGTGATGATCTAGTTTGGCAAACTCGAATCTTCGAGAATGATTGCCTGGATATCTTACGTTGGTTACCTCCTAATTGTATCGATCTGATTGTTACCTCTCCACCCTATGCAGATCAACGTAGTCATACATATGGGGGTATACATCCGGATAAGTATGTTGACTGGTTTCTCCCTATTGCTGCTGAACTAAAGAGAGTGTTGAAGCAAGAAGGCTCGTTTATTCTGAACATTAAAGAACGGGTTGTGAATGGTGAACGCCATATTTATGTACTTGAACTAATACTTGCTCTACGTAAACAGGGATGGCTATGGACTGAAGAGTATATGTGGCACAAGCGTAATAGTTATCCAGGCAAGTGGCCTAACAGATTCCGCGATGGATGGGAGCGCTGTCTGCACTTCACCAAGGATAAGCACTTTGCAATGTTTCAGGATGCAGTGCGTGTTCCAATGGGTGATTGGAGCCAATCGCGTCTCCGTAATCTCAGTGAGACAGATAAGCGACGTGATAATTCTCGCGTACAAAGTGGGTTTGGTAAAAAGATTGAAAACTGGGTAGGTCGCGAATTAGCTTATCCGGATAATGTGCTACATTTAGCAACTGAGTGTAGTAATCGTGGTCATAGCGCTACCTTTCCCGTTGAGCTACCTGCATGGTTTATCAAATTATTTACTCAGCCAGGTGATGTTGTACTTGATCCATTTCTGGGTTCTGGAACAACGGCTGTTGCAGCTAAGCAACTAGGCAGACGTTGTATTGGTATCGAAATTAATCCTGAGTACGCTCAACTCGCTCAAGAGCGTCTCGACGCCATGCAATTCCCGATTTCTCTGTTC
>JBKPBA010000555.1:0-3848 GCA_046726675.1 Chloroflexota bacterium | reverse complement strand
GTCGTTACCAGGCATCATATAAAACTGCACACCACTCTTGCCAATGCGTTCCTCTGCTAAAGCTACCCATTCGCTTACCCGCTCAATCATTTTCTCACGAAACAATTCGTGCATCAGCTTCTCATCAAATCTGAGCGCATTGACCATATCCTGATCAGTTACGTAGGGGTAGTAGCCAATATCCGAGATGCTATTCTCCAGATTTTGCCGTTCTGTCTCGGTTTCAATAATATAGTCTTTATCCAAAAAGGTCGCAGTATAGCGTCCATTGCCCTGTGAGATGATTGGGACTATCGCCTTACCTGTTAGATCTCCTGCGATAAGGACGACATGGGATTCATAGACGTTCATTTTGATGGCATTGAGAAGCTTACGATAGGTACGATTTGCAGCATGCAGATCGGAGCACATATAACAGCGAAGGTGCTTTGCCATGTTCACTCCTCTTGTAGGGGACTGATATGTAGCGCATATCAAGCACAGGTGAAGTTACCAGCAAGTATACAGCGACTCAAATAAAAAATCAATGCCAGTAAAGGCTATCATTCTCCTATATTATGGTCACTTTACACATGAATTAGTGTACCCCTGACATGCAGGAGTACCAGGCACTATCGAGGCTCTTCCGGTAATTCGTACCAGCGAACGCGCTCACCAACCATCGCACGTGCTTTCCATGACATTGTTTTTGGGTGTGCCTCGATGTGAGCAATTAATGTATCAATACGTGTAGCTACATCTTCAGGGAAGCCACGTTCTACGGCAAAAGCTTTGGTCTTCTTCAGGTTCAAGTCAAGTGTCTTATGTAGTCCCCAATCATTCGATACCAGCTTGGAGATATATTGAGAGTGAATACCACGATCATTATCCACAACATCATAATCAATAAACAAAGCTACGACATCCAACAGATCTTTCTCGTTGACTTCAACAATCTGCATTTTTGTAAGCAGCAGATCGGCTGGCGACAGGGTACGCTCGTCTACATACATGCGAGATCTGAAGTCGATATTATGACACATTTGCATACGGTCAATGAAAATATCAACCTGCCGACCATGTTCATCATCGTAAAAAAGCAACCGTTGATGTCCGTGAAGCGCATTAAATGTTTTGTTTCCTGTATACCCAAGTTTTGCAAACAATGCCCTCGTTTTGGCTCCAAATTTTGACAGGGTCGCGAAATCCAGGTCCTTGTACGAACGCCTCAGTTGGTCGTGCGTTCTTGCGCTTGGACTTTGAAGATAGATCGCTAGTCCACCAAGTAAACGAAGAGGAATGCCTTCAGCACTGGCTTCATCAAGAATGCGAACCGCTTCTTCTGTAATTTCAGGATTTGGTCCTATGGTATCGCTCATACTACTTTGTGCATACGACGTAGAGTCCTGGATCCTTGCATTCAGAAATGCGTGGAAAAGAAACGCCGCTTCTCCTTTCTCATTGTGCAGATTGTATCACTTTTCAAAGCTTTATGAAAAGAAAAAACTCTTTGAGCACTACTACCAATTTTGGCCGATAGGTAGTATAGTGTTATCATCATAAGCAGTGTATGAAAAAAGCAGGGAGTCACCCAATTATTCGAACTGCTGCTTGAAAGGAGCTCAGATGGTTTTCTGTGGTAAATGTGGCTTCCAATTAACATCAGGCAATATCACATGTCCGCGTTGTGGCACACCTACAGAAACTGGGTTGATCTCAGAGGAATCACAACCAGACAGCCCAACTATTGCGGCTAGCACGATCTTTGGAGAGAATCAGTCTTACCCTGGCGCACAAGAAACCATTAGCCCGGGCAGACCTATGGAACAGCAACCTCTTATCCTGGGTTCTAATCCAAATAATTATGGCACTGCAGAGCAGATGGCTAATGAAGCTACCAACATGATGGGTTCGCAAAATGCCGGTGCAGGTCAAGTACCAACCGGAGCAGCATACCCTGGTTATATGCCACAAAGTGCTGCCAACTATCCACAGCAAAGAGCATCGTATCCAGGTTATATTATGCATGGTGGTACGACCTACCAGCAATTTGGAGCTTCATTGGAAGATGCTGAAAAAGTAAGAGCAAGAGGTCGTATTGCCGGGCTTCTTCTTATCTTGATTGGCCTACTTTTTATACTTGGCGCAATGGTGTTATTTATCTTGACACATAATTCTTCGGCATCTGCATCCTCATCTATACAGCAAGCGCATGCTGCCTTTGCTTTGATATGCCCTCCAACTTGTTTTTGAAGCTACTCAAACCAGCACAATGAAGGCACCAATAGTAGCTAAAGCACTATAAAAAGTGCTACAATGCACCTCATGAGTGAATTAACAAATCAAATCGAACGCCTGCAGGGGCGTGTGCATGAAACTATGGTGCATCTTTGACCTGGCATCTAAGAAAACACAGATAAGTGAGCTTGAAGCGGAAAGTATGGCCGAAGATTTTTGGGCTGACAACCGCAAGGCGCAAGCACAGATGCAACAATTGAATGCATTGCGCGAAGAAGTAACCACCTGGGAAAGTATAACGGAGAAATTGAACGACCTGCATGGAATAGCCGGATTGTTAGAGGAGGAACCGGATGAGAGAATGCAGGAAGAAGTCGTGCAAGACCTGGCAGCCATTGAGCAAGAGGTTGAGAAGTTACAATTCGCGCTGATGCTGAATGGCGAACATGACGAACGCGATGCCATCATGAGTGTGCACGCGGGTAGTGGTGGTGTTGATGCTCAGGACTGGGCAGAGATGCTGTTTCGAATGTATCTACGCTGGGCCGAGCGCCACCATTTCCGCACCCAGGTATATGACTACAGTGAAGGTGAAGAAGCAGGCATCAAAAGCGCGACCATTGAAATCAGCGGGCGTTATGCTTATGGTTACCTGCGTTCAGAGATAGGCACCCACCGATTAATACGCCTGTCACCCTTTGACGCAGCTCATCGCCGGCATACCTCATTCGCCAAAGTCGAGGTGCTGCCCGATATCGAAAATGCGATTGAGATTAACGTCCGGCCTGAAGATATCGAGGTGGATACCTACCGTTCAACAGGAGCAGGTGGGCAGCATGTCAATAAGACCGACTCAGCGGTACGTATGCGCCACATTCCCACAGGTATCGTAGTAACCTGTCAGAATGAACGCTCACAACTTCAGAACCGCGAGGTAGCACTGAAAATACTCAAAGCTCGTTTGTATGAGCGCGAGTTGAAGAAGCGTGAAGAGGAGACGGCCAAACTCAAAGGTGAACATGTACAGGCAGATTTTGGAACACAAATTCGCACGGTGACAGTGCATCCCTACAACATTGTGAAAGATCATCGTACGAACTTTGAGACAAGCGATACCGAGGGCTACCTGAACGGGGATGTCGATCCGTTCATCAACGCATACCTGCAAATGAATGCTGGTGGAGTATAACTCGTTGAAACTTGACGACATTTGTAACACCTGTTATTCTAAGAAAGAAGCAGATGTACATTTTTCGCAAACTCAAACACATATTCTTATTAAGAATTCGGCTTCTCAAATGAGAATTACATAAGATTATGAAAATCTCTTCATAAGTGTGCTGACACAAGAAAGATTTTGTGGTATGATAGCGGTGGCGTAGGCCAATGTAATACTGCTGTGGGGATGCGGATGCAGTGGCGGAGGCTCCCCCTCGGCTAACTTTATCGCCAAACCTCGCTTGGTTTCAGTGGTCAGGTAGGCGAATACTATCCTCTCGAGAGAAGGAAGGAGGCGATTTCGTGGAGAATGCATTTCCTCGGTGTCGCAAATGTAGTGAAGGTGATCTGGTTCCGCTTTCGGATTTTGGCAGCCAGGGAGCTTCTATCGAGTACAAAGCATGGGTCTGTAC
>JBKPBA010000554.1:0-6413 GCA_046726675.1 Chloroflexota bacterium | reverse complement strand
GTGTAGGAACAGCCTTCACTGGTGATGACAGGTTAGCAGTGCTGACTGCACCAATAGCTCCTCGAATCGTGAAGCCTTGAATCATTTCCGCCAACATATCGCCAAAATGGTTCTTGAGTTTAGTTCGCACCTGCTGGTATACCATTTCCAGGGCAGGATGTAACAATTCACAGGTTTCAAGATCTTGCACATCGTGGCTCTCTGTGAGTTTAAAGCCCACTTCGCCATTCGGACCAACTGAGAATAGCGCGATGTTGCGATAGTGCCATGGCGAAACGCCAGCGGGCATACCAATTGTGGGATGCACAATTGCATCAGTCTGTTTACCGATACGTACAAGGAGCTGCCTTACAATATGTGCTTTCCAGGTTAATTGCGCTGGATATGCTATGTGCTGCCACTGGCATCCGCTGTCCGTAAGTAAGGGATATTGAGGTTCGATACGCTCAGGCGCCGGTCGCATAATCTCGAGCAATTCTGCCCGTGCATGGCCTCGACGTTCTTCAACAATTTCCACAAGTACGCGTTCTCCCGGTATACCTCCGGGCACAAATAAGACTCGTCCTTCGTATCGACCTACGGCATCTCCTCCGTAAGCTAAATCTGTCAATTCAACTTCGATGCTCATTTTCACCTCGGTGGCCACTTGACGAAACCTCTATTTAGCCTCGCTTGTGCCTGTCCCATCTTTCCAACATAATAGGGAGTGCAGAGGGCGAGAGTCACTCTGCCGGCATTCGGGGACACCCCGAATGCTCACCCCCGCCGCCAACGGCGGCGCGCGAGAAAAAAAGCCTTGAATAGCTACATTATAATTTAAGCGGCTGTTTAGGCTGACTATAAAGCCGCGTTCCGAAACGGCTTAGGAAGACTGCTCCAAGCCCTAGCAACCCCACTCCAATATTGATGAGCCACCCAATATAGGGGATAGACCCTACCAATACCAGCACTGTCAATCCTACCACCACATCTATGAGGCGCGTATTGTATTGCGGAGCTACCGCACGTAGAATATAATCTCCAATAGTCCAACTAACAGCCACAGTTCCTAAAATCCATGCTGCGATGAGTCCAAACGCCAGGATCAGCGCTAAAGGAATAGGCAGAATAAGCGCTACCAACACAACAAGAACCGCAGGAGCCAGTATAATGCTTAATAACCCTATTATTATACTACGTCGTGTCTTGGTCGTCACCGTTGTTCGAACAAACATTACATGTTCGGGCAACAATTTAATAAGCCCTATGCCCAGTATTGCCCATACGACCAAAGACCAGAATGGGAAATTGAACTCGCCTATTCTGCCTGGGAACCATCGACTCTGTGCATGATCAGTAATAGCGACTTCATGTTCCTTGCCCTGGGCATTTAACTCTCTGGTTCCATACAAGTCAATATGCCCATGAACCTGCGAATTGCTGTTTAGCGCTATAGTGCCACCAAACAATGTCAGATTGCCGATAACCTCTCCAGCAATCAATGTATTGCTGTTAAATGCCGTTACATTCCCTCGCAATTCGCCCTGAACGACAACCAATCCACCAAATGAAGTGACATCACCGCACACAATCTCATTTGAACCTATTACGATGCTTCCTCTAAAGGATGGTCCTTGAATGTTTCTTGTACATGCCCCACCACTGCCATTTACACTCTTATCTGTGGCCTGTGCTGAAGGCAATGTCCACGCGAGATTCTCTCCGATTCCACTTGTCCTAAACCCGATGAATAGCAATGGCCCGGCCAGTACGAGCAAGAGCCATTTTAATATTCTGCCCTTTTGCATACTGGAACTCCCCATCATGGCCGCCCTTACGTCCATGACCTTCGCTTTTATGCTTCCTGTGGATGACGCATTAAGCGAAGCCACATTCCCATCATAATTACCAGAACGAGCGCCATGGCTGACAATAACCAGTTCTCATTGAGAACAAGCGCTAATCCTGATTGAAGATACTGTGCAAGCGTAACCAATGCGTCTATGACGCCACCCAACGATTCGAGAACATTTATCACAATGCCTGTATTGAAAATGAGTAAGGTAAGCAGGGATAGCGAAATTAACCCTATGGTTAAGTAGGTAAATGCTGCAAATCTGGGGGTAAAAATACGCAAACGAGCAATGCGCGTCCGTTGCTGCATGCGAAGATCTTCAAGCTGCTCTGTGATTCGTTTTTGTCGCTCTACTGCTCGCATGATTCGCTCTGTGGATATACTGGTAAACGTGCGATGAGAAGGTGAGTTCAGCACGAGGTCTAATCGCTGAAGATATTGCTCAAGCGTATGACAATCACTACAGTTCTTTAAATGTTCCTGGAGCGCTGTAACCTCCGATTGTACGAGATCATTTTCACGCTGAGCGGTTAGCCAAACTTTAGCGTCGCGGCAGCGCATCGATCTGCTCCTCCTCGTTCTGTTTGTTGTCTTTGATGTAACGTGCAAGTAGCTCACGTGCGCGATGCAAGCGCGCTTTTACCAATGCTGGTGTCAAGTGCAGAGCTGTCGAAATTTCTTCATATGAAAGATCGTACCAGTAGCGCAAAACAATCACTGCGCGATATTTGCTCGGCAATCGCTGCAGGTACGCCTGTATTTCGTCCTGCTGCTCTCCTTGTAGTGCTGACTGCTCTGGCCCTGTTCCCAGGTCGGCAATCCACTCCAGGAAAGGCACATCTTCCAGTGGTAACGCCAGAAAACGACGACGCCGAAGCTGGTCAATGGCCAGGTGTGAGGCAATTGACAACAACCAGGTACTAAATTTATGCGCAGGTTTATATGTTGCAAGCTGTGTATAAGCTCGCACAAAGACTTCCTGTGTCACATCTTCCGCTTCTGTCGTATTGCCCAACATTCGGTACGCAAGATTCTGCACAGCATCTTTATATCGCTCGACGAGCACTTCGAAGGCATCTTGTTCACCTGCAAGCACCAGCCCGACAAGCTCTACATCACTCAACGCCTCCACAATAGCCCCTCGCGCATATTCACTTGATGAACTTTGCACCCCCACCGCAACCTGGCTACCAATAGACCGATTTCTGCTCGAAATACCCTCAGACGTCAACACTCCGCTAGATTGCTTGCGCCGCGTTCTGCTTGCCGGCTTCGCCAGAGCTCCCATAACTCCCAACGTACCCGATGCCTGTAGTGCCGATTCCATAATATTCACCGCTTGCTATTTATTTTCTTTATGCATAACTTTGACAGAACAAACACTTACTATGACGATTTACGAGCGGTGTCTTAAAAAGTTGTAACCTCTTAAAAGAGTGTAACATGAGTAAACCGGACAGGCAAGAGTTCAGTACTTCAAGCAACTGCTTCACCACTCTGATAATTATAACAAATAAAAATGAAAGAATATTCATTGTTTGCTGAGCACCAAGGGCGACGCAAGCGTTGGCAAGACGAATACGTGCCAGCGGTCGCCCTTGTGCCTCGGTCGACTAATCTACCTCCATGTCACCTTCTCCAGCAAGTACCCCGGCAACTCATCGATAGCCAGGCGAATCTGTGTCATGCCATCGCGTTCGCGCACCGTCACAGTCTGGTCTTCCAGCGTTTGGAAATCAACCGTCACACAGAACGGCGTCCCAATCTCATCTTGCCTGCGATAGCGACGACCAATGTTTGCCACGTCATCATACTGAGCAACCATCAAGCGCTTCAAACGATTATAGATATCTTTGGCCGTCGTAACCAACTCTTCCTTATTCTTCTGCAGGGGTAGTACCGCCACCTTTATAGGCGCTAGCCAGGGATGCAAACGCAATACCGTTCGCCCCTCTTTATCCTTACCCGATGGAGGTTCTTCCTCGTACGCGTCGAGCAGCAAATTCAGGAATGTTCGATCCACACCGCCTGAAGTCTCTACAATCCAGGGAATATAGCGCTCCTTCGTTTCTGGATCGGTATAGCTCAAATCCTGGCCACTATACTGGCTGTGGCGTGAAAGATCCCAATCCTGCCGCCAGTGGATACCCTCCCACTCCTGCCAGCCAATGATACTCTTGTACTCAATATCAAAAGCCTGCTTTGCATAGTGCGCCAGCTCATCAGGTCCATGGGCACGGAAGCGCAGCCGATCCTTATGATTGATTATGCCCTTGTACCACTCGAAGCGATACTCTTTCCAGTAGTCAAACCACTTCTGCATTTCGCTCGGATGCACAAAGAATTGCAAGTCCCACTGCTCGAACTCACGTTGGCGGAACAGGAAGTTTCCAGGCGTAACTTCGTTGCGGAACGCCTTCCCAATTTGGCAGATACCGAACGGGATCTGTATGCGTGAGGACTTCAGCACGTTGTCATAATCCAGGTAAATGTTCTGGCAGGCCTCACCGCGCAGGTAGGTCTTCATGCGCTCGCCTTCAACCACACCGATGTACGTCTCCATCATCAGATTGAAGACGCGAGGCTCTGTGAGTTCCCCGCCACATACCGGGCATTTATTCTGCTCTAAATTCTCTGCTGGTAGGTGATCGACCCTCCAACGCCGTTTGCAGTTCTTACAATCAACCAGTCGATCTACAAAATTCTCAACGTGCCCGCTAGCTTCCCACACACGTGGATGGGTAATGATGTTGCCTTCGATGCCCAGTATATTGTCATTGAGCTGCACCATCGACCACCACCAGTAGCGGCGGATATTATTGCGCAGTTCAACGCCAAGCGGCCCGAAGTCATAGATGCCTGAGACCCCACCATAGATCTCAGAGTTGGGGTAGACAAAGCCTCGCCTCTTACACAAAGCAACGACTTTCTCCATTGGGACAAGCGGAGTGTCTTCCGTCGACAGTGAAGTTCTGTCCTCTGTCTGTGTCATGAGTGGATTCCTTTCCTCATCAAAAAATCCCCAGGCGTTCAATCAATAACGCCCAGGGACGAATACATGCCTATGTAGGCCTGGGGCAACTACAGAAAGCGGCATGATGCGCGGTTCCACCCTGCTTCTTCACAAATATGTGTGAAGCCACTCATTCAATCCAGCTCCGAAGCGCCCTTCACCTGCTGTGGATTGCCGACCTCGCACCGTCTGCCGGCTCGCTGCTACCCCTGGCAAGCTACTCCTCTTCATCATCGCTGGAGGATATCTAATATTTTGTACCCCGCTAGTATAGCCGAGATGTCAATCAAACGCAAGAAGCAAGCGGTGTTAATCTTGATATGGTTGACTTTGACATTGCTTTCACCGCTGAGTACAATATAAATAACCAGGGGATGGAAACACCCTGGTTCTAAGGCGAAGGTCCTTTGATAGGGAAACCGAAAGGAGGAACCTATGAAGATGTCAGTTCGCTTAGAAGGAATGGTGTTTCAGATCGATTAGGCGGGCCCGCGAAGGCGGGCCGACTGAACACCTGAGCCTCTAGCCGCTCCGCTGTGCTGGTTGAAGCTCATTTGAGCCTGCAAAACCTAAGGAGTGGCAGAGAGCTCAAAAAAATGAAAGATGAGGGCTGGATGACAGTAGTTGTCCAGCCCTCGTCCTCTGCCATTAAAATTTTTCAATCATAATACGACCAACTTCGTCGTCTCGCCCACCTCATGAACGCTCTTAATAAAAAGATCGAAGCTATAAACTTGAAAAGCCGTCTCATATGTATCTACCCTTTCTTAACTAAAAATATGTTACCTGATGAATATACGTTAGTCATACGAAATAGTTTTTTGCAAGGCTACGATTTACCCAACCAATTCAAGGCATCTCTTGATCTGCTCCACATGTCCGCTCAAATGATTCGTCACAACATCCTCAAGAAACCAATCCAAGGGCTTCTCCCCATACCTGACATGCTTCCCAGTCAACTCCAAATCACTATCCCTCAAACTCCTTAGCGCCTCATCCAATCTTGCGTAACTTCCCGGCAATGCCGCCTTGATCCCTTTCAAACTATCCATCTCATGCTCGCTAATTCCCTGTAAGCGTCCCACATCCTGCTGAGTGCGCCCAAAATTCCGACCCGGCTCTGCCACCAGCTTTTCAATCTCTCCTGCCCAATATGGCATAAACTCCACAATATGTGCCAGGTTTTGCATTATTGTCCACTCATTTTCAGCAGGTGATTGGTAGAGCTTTCTCGCATCTATACTTGCCAATGGATCATCAATAAGCTGATGTAATTCAGCATAAGAATTCTGCACTTTCTCGCGAATAGCTTCAACTTTTGGATTGGCTGGTATTGTAGGCATGCATTTGTCCCTTCACAATTTGGACCTTTTCTTCCATTATGCAATAATGGAGAAGAAACAACAATACATTTTGATCCTCGCTTTAAGGAGTAAAACATGCACATACCAACATTCCAGGACGTATTACATGCTCAGCGTCAGATTCGTCCGTACCTGCAGCGCACTCCCATCTACAGCTATCCAGCCATAAATGCCTTACTTGGCACCGAAGCATATATCAAAC
>JBKPBA010000553.1:0-5493 GCA_046726675.1 Chloroflexota bacterium | reverse complement strand
CCTTTTCACAGGTCTTGTGAAGTTGCCAATCTCGATTTCGGGCAATTCTCTTCTGATGATCTCAATCATCCTACGTATACCTAGCGCCTTGCCCATCGAATCGAGCGCTGGCATGCGCGGCAAAAGCACTTCTGGATCGATATTCAAGTTGCGCAATTGTATGAGCTGCAAGCCCGTTTCCTTCACAAAGGATAGCAGCGCCTCAACTTCACGTTCGCGATCAATCATGCCAGGGAAACTGAGCAGGTTGATTGAGCTATAAACACCTGCATCGCGCGCTCGTTTCAGCGATTCTTTGACATCCTCAAAGGTATAGCCAATAGGGCGGTAATAGGCCGTGTACGTTTCTGGGTGCCCAGAAATAGTGCTTGCGCGGATAGTATCCAGTCCTGCATCATATAGCCGCTGCAGCCAAAGCGGATTGCTAGCGTTAGTATTGATGTTGATGACACCTTTATCAGTATGCGTGCGCATGCCCTTAATCGCCTGTTCGATGCGCCGCCACTGCAACAACGGTTCTCCCTCGCAACCTTGCCCAAAGCTCACAATCGCATCTTCGGCTTGTTCCAGATGGGGTATCGCCACTTCAAGTATCTCCTCGACTGTTGGAATGAAAGTCAGACGATCCTGTGGCGAAATTAAGTCCTCTTCTTCTTGTTTAGAGATGCATCCAATACATCGCGCGTTACACCCTGGCGATACCGCTATTGCCATCTCCCAGCGACCGAAGAACAGATTACTGGCAGTCGGACAGGAGTAGTCGAGGGCACAATGTGCATGTTGTGCCACGATACGATTCGCAGGTAACGCAGCCTGCTTCGCATGCACCAGTCGATGCAATGCGCGTTTATTGAAAGCGCGAGGATGCCATTTGCGCGGATCATCAGTCTGTATTGCCGCTACATACAAACGGCCATTCAATCCGGCGACAGCACTATAACCAAAGAAAGGCAAAGGTTCAGTATTCGGCACTTTTTCATATGCAGGCAACAAAGTACGTGTATACCCAATGGGCAACAAAGCGGCGGCGGCCCAACCGCGAGAACTGGCTATTACCCGTCGCTCGCCCGAACGCTTCACCCCTATAGCCAGGCGATCAGGCATCATTGAGAGAGTGACGCCGTCAGGCAATGGTATAAGCTCGCTAGATTCAAGGGGTTGATTATCGAAAGACAGAGCACGCAAGCGCGGCTCCTCGCGTATTTCTCCTTCGGGAGTGCAGTATATGAGATAGGGAATAGCCATTATCATCCTTAATGATGGAGAGCAGGCAATAGCCTGAACTGATGAACGCTGCTAGTGCGCGGGCGGTGGCGCAACCGGGATACGTGATCCTGTAGGTCGTTCATCTACGTAGTCATCTTCAAAGTATCTGGACATCAGCGCTGACTGCGTCTGTGTAGCCACACGTTGCTCGACTTCTCGAGTCACTTCGTAAACAAAGCTGAGCAATATATGTTCCCCACGCATACTTTGACATACATGGCGAATGCGAGGATGCTCTGACTCCATCCAGGCATTAATCATAGACTCAAGCTCAGACATATTGTCTCCACATTGTGTGCTATCAAAGCCTTTGTATTTATACACGTCCTGATCCTTTCAACCTGGAAACATAATTGAGCTACGCTGACCAATTTTTCCATTCTGAACGTGACGTATTGTATCATTACAGCACAATATTTACCATAGAAACGCTCATCTCTCGGCTCTGGGCTTACCTCTCATTGTAGGTCACGCCAGCTGGCTGGCAAGGTCAATCGCCTGCTCTACAGTAAGCGCTCGACCTTCGGCCCAGGCTTCATTCCAGCTTTCTTCATCTACACGGGAGCGAATGTACTGTTGTGCTGCTTGAACGAGTGGATGGGTTTCGGCCCAGGAGGTAAAACCAATGGACTCCATCAAGCCTGTGGCTGCGCCTTCCAATTGCGCCGCATATATGCTCGCAACAGTCAGGTCCGGTTCCCCTCGCATTCCAACCGATAAGCTTAACCAGCACATACCTGTCGTAATGAATTGTTTGTGGTCTAGTTTGTAGCACAACTGAATACTTTTGAGCAAGTAATCAATGGACTCCGCGTATTTGCTCTCCAAGATCATCATGGCACCATGATCTTTCAACACATCAGCGACGGAGCTAGTGTCTCCCACCTGTTCAAAGAGTTCTCTGCTTTGTGTATAAAAATCCCGCATTTGCTCGAAATCACCTGTGAAGCCTGCCACCGCTCCTAAATAAAAGAGCAATTGTGCGCGTAACCAGGTATCGTCTGTTGTCGTGAGGTGTTGTAGCCCCTCCAGGCACGCCCTCCTTGCGGTTTCATACTCGCTGATCGCAATAGCCGCCCATGCGCGGTGAACCAGCGCCGCCGCCAGCCCTATAGGATCATCCAGTCGCTGCCAGAGCGCGATACTTTCTTCAACCAGTGCTGCTGCCCGGGTCTGGTCATTTTCCAGAGACACCAGCCGGGAGTACTCGCTCAACGCTTTCGCCCGTCCCGCCAGCACCATCTCCCCGGCCTCTTCCCCCAGTGGCAGTTCCAGGACTGCTCCCAGCCAGCCACGGGCTTCAACCAGGTAGCCCTGCCACTCCCAGTAAGGCCGTAAAGCTGCAGCCAGGCGAAGACAGAGTTCAACAGCAAGCAATCCCGCGCCGGGAACTGCTTTCGACGATAACGTCCTGCTGTTAGCAACTTCTGTGCGCTCTTCGATCAATCCCTGTGTGGTGAAGGCGCTTATCCTCATCCCGCTCTTGGCTCGTTGGAGTGACCATTCCAGGGCGGCACGGAAATTATCGCGGTCAGCCTTCAGTCGCGCCAGCCATACCAGTTGCTGTGGACCTCTCAGGCCTAGCTCGGCAACTTCCGCGACCCGCATATAATACAAGGCATGCCAGTCGCGCAGCCGCTCTAGTTCTCCTTGCTTGCTCAATCGTTCAAGCGCATACTCGCGTAGTGTTTCCAGCATCGTAAAACGCACCTGCTCGCCCGCAACCGGCAGCCGTACCAGCAAGCTGTTATCCACCAGCCGCTTGAGCATTTCCAGCAAGTCGCCGGAAGCAGGGGTACCCCGCAGATCTGCTGCCATGCTTTGCATCATCGCTTCTGCTGCCTCAAGCGACCATCCCCCGATGAATACTCCCAGGTGGGGAAACCACGTCTGCTCGATTGGGGAGAGCAGATTATAACTCCAGTCAATAGTATTACGCAGCGTTTGCTGCCTGTTGGGCAAATTCCTGGCTCCTCCAGTCAGCACATCTAGCCGGGCTTCAGAGAGCCTCTTTAAAAGCAAAGCTGGTGGCAACAACTTGACACGGGCAGCCGCCAGCTCTAAGGCCAGCGGTAAGCCGTCAACCCTGGCACAAATCTGAATGATGCAGGATGCATTTTCAGGGGTCAAAGTGAATTCGGACATAACTGCCTGTGCTCGTTCAACAAAGAGCTGGATTGCGCTATATTGCGCAAGCTCTTCCATCTTTAACTCAATACCCGCATCCGGCACATCCAGGGGTGGAACGTGAAACTCATGTTCGCCATATAGATGCAACACCACCCTACTGGTTACAAGCACCTTGAGACCTGGAGCCGCTGCTAGTATCTCGTCCACTACTACCCTTGCTTCTCCTACATGCTCAAAATTATCCAGTACAAGCAGTAGTTGCTTATTTCGAAGGTATGAAGTCAGGTTTTGCATAAGCGGTACGTTGGTTGTAGGCTTAATATTCAAAGCCTGGATGATATTCATCGGCACTAGCGCGGGATCACTCACCCCGGCTATGGAAACAAACCACACACCATGCTCAAACACGTCGACCATTTCGCTTGCCATGTGCAGAGCAAGGCGTGTTTTGCCACTGCCTCCCGACCCAACGAGCGTCACGAGGCGCACCTCGCCTCGTCTAAGTACCTGCAGGAGTCGCTCCACAGCCCATTCTCGTCCGATGAGTCGCGTGGTTGGGGCAGGTAGATTGTGCCTGATGATGTGCGTAGATGTGCGAGAGCCGTTGGAGCTAATAGATTGAGGGCGTTTCGCTACAAGTTGATTGAGAGGAGGCTGTTGCCACTCTTCAGCGCTAAAGTAGTTTGACCTCATTTGAGCCAGTTCCAGCAGGTGGATTGCTTCATCCTGGGTGGAAATCACATGCCAACGCGCTAAAGTAGTAATGATTCGCTGGACATCCAGATGTGTCAGATATGCATTCCCGCTGCCATTTAGCTTGCGACTGAGTACTTTTGGATGTAGCCCTACCGCATCAGCTAATTCCTTCTGGGAATAGCCACTTGTGCGAACATATTCTTGTACACTGTTGCCAAAAGTACCAGTATTTATATGTAATCCACCTCTCACGTTTGCTCCTCCCAGACAGCATCAAATCCCTTAACAATTCTTGAGTGGACTTTGAGTAGACTTCGAGTTACCAGAACCATGGAAAGTTGAACCCTCAAAAGTATACTTAGATCAAAGAGAAAAATCAATAGAAAGGGGCAATCTATGTGCACTCTTCAAGCTCACATGCAGTGTTATGACATGTTCTTCGAAGTCTTTTCTGACGAAGTCGAGTACAACGAACTCATGATAGAAAGCGCGATGAGTCAGTTACTTCTTGACTTTTTTGATGAGGTGATGGTGGATGTGACTATTGTTTTTTCTCCTCACGTGCATATGGGACTGAAACATTGTTCTATCCAAATACAAGCCCAATGTGAGTGGCAGACTGTCGCATCACTTCCATATCCAAAGGAAAATATAGAGCTTTCAGTAGAAAATAGTATGTGTTCTATTCTGAGGGAACTTTTTGGATCGGTGATTGTTGATAGCATTACGTTCATTCCCTCTCCACGAAACTATAAACACGGTCATAGTATAGCCAGCAGCGTTTAATTTATTGTACACCTCCTATGAGCTTTGTGCGACCTTTGATGTAGCAAGGAGTAGATTTTCTTTGAATAAGATGAAAGTCGAACAGAGTGTCTTCATCAACCCTCCACCCGAGGAAATCTTCGCATACGTGAGCAACTTCGAGAATCTGGCTGATTGGTCGAGTGTTGTCATTTCTGCCAGGAAAATCTCATCTGAAGAGATGCTTGTAGGAACGACGATTCGATGTACAATCCGGATTTTGGGAAGGTGGTTGGATATTACTTATGAGATCGTTGAATGTGTACCCAACTGCTACCTGACTCTCAAAAGCATCACTGGTGTCGCACCAAGCCTCATATCTTTTCGATTTGAGCCGGTGGAGGGTGGCGGTACAAATGTCTCTGTGGAGGAAATTATCCATTCCACAGGCGGTTTTCTGGGATTTGCAGAGACAGTGATCACAAGCGTTGTCCGCCGCCAGCTCGCATACGACCTGCTGACGTTAAAGGATCTATTAGAATCCACAACTTCAATTTGTAGGTAGCGCTGGATAAAGGACGCATGCCTAAACTGGTGTAACAGTCGTTTGCCAGTCAAGCGTACCAATGTGATTCATTTTTAACAGATCCCCACGCC
>JBKPBA010000552.1:0-6844 GCA_046726675.1 Chloroflexota bacterium | reverse complement strand
CTTCCCATAGAGATCGTAATGAGGAGAGTTGTTCAGAGAGTCGCTTCCCTCGATTTCGATAGTCGATACCAGCAACGTCATAATCCTCTTTGCGAGCGCCGACTGCAAGACCTAACACAAGCCTACCAGTAGAGAGAGCATCAAGCGAAGCAGCGATTTTAGCCAGCAGAGTATTATTGTGCAGAGGGCCAATGACGATGGTCGTGGCCAGTTTGACGCGGTGAGTGACGCTTGCAATTGCGCCTAGCGTAATGAGCGGATCGTAGCTATCGTAGACCAGTCGATCAAGTACTCCCAGGCTGGAGAATGGGCCCTCATCGGCCCTGCAAGCCCATTCGATAATGAGCTGTCCCTGTGCACCCGGGACGGTACTGGGTAATCCAACTCCGACTTGCATAGACGCAACCCCTTTGTTGGTTGAAAGAAATATTGTTAGCTTGCGCTAAGTATGCAACAAAGGAGACGTGATTTCAAGGTGGCAGAGATGGATGGTTCCATCAAAAACTGGGGGCTGAGCTCTACCAAGGGCGACGCTGGCACTTATCCGTCTTGCCAACGCTGCTGCGCAGCTACCCTACGGGTCAGGCAAGACGAAAGGAGAAGCGTTCCCACCCCTCTCAGCACCACTCCCACCCATACGCGACCTGAAAATCTTAAGACTATTACTTCTTTTTAGCTGAAAAATTGTGTATACTTCTCATGGGGGAACCAGATATTCATTTTAAGCCATCCACGTATCGTTGTGCTTTGTAGTGTTCGTTCTTGCCTGAAATTCATTGCTCAACCTCTAATTTGCCATCCTGTATGCGTCTTAACAGTTGGGAACCAGGAACATTTACGTTAACCGGGAAAACCCTTATGGAAGGAGGTGCGTAACTCCACACGCTTGGTTGCTCGTCGCTTTTCTTACCCAGACATGGAAACCGCAATGTCGTTGAGCAATGACTGTTGTCTCTACTCACCTCATAAAGAAAGGGAATCTATACATGAGGATCTCTGGTTACCTACGGCGACTTCCCTGTTCAGTGGTTGTACTGGTTACATTGCTGAGCATTTTCTTGGGTGCTTTCTCTCCTAATGCAATTGCCCATGCTGCCGGGCAAAGACTTGCCTCCTCCGCGAATCCTCATCCACTCTGTAGCAAGATTGGGACAAGTATTTGGGCATCAACAGCAGTCAGGATGTGGTGCAACCCACCCCGACCTACTGGTTCCTCGAACGTTAACGTTTCGACTACCCGCTCGCTCGGCTCGAACATTGACGCTGCCGACCCTGCCGAAGATGTTTCGCCATCGGGTGTGCGCGGCTATGGGCAGTCCGAAACCTCCATTGCAGCCATTGGCCCCTATGTCGTCGAGGCGTGGAATGACGTGACCGGTTTAGCATTAAACCTGCCATGTCCTTCGCCTATGAACAAAGAGGAGGGAACGGGTTACGGCTTCTCGGCGGATGGAGGTGCGTCCTTCACGGATGAGGGTGGTTTGCCTAACGCCCAGTGTACAAAACGTCAACTTATAGGCGATCCGAGTGTCGAGGCCTGGAGCTCAGGCGGCTCGGCTTACTTCTACGTCAGCAGCCTGTACTTCCCCATCTTTTCTCCATCAGGACCGCCGTCAGACACCCGTACCTTCGTCGCCGTTAATGCCTGTAAAGCGAGCGGAACAGGCGCAACAGCATCGATCACCTGCAGTCAGCCAGTTATCGTAGCGCAGAGCTCGCAGTGTGAAGCCTTTCCAGGTGGATCCTCCTGTAGCGTTCTGGACAAGGAGTACCTATCGATTGATCCCAGGCATGGTCGACTGTATGTCTCCTACACAGAGTTCGGGACCAGGCCCCCGCCCGACAACCGTGCGTTTGGGCAGATCGAGCTGGCGGCCTGCGACATAGGTACCCGTGGTGGTGGAACAGGACCGCTTGGCGGCACAGCGGGTAATCCGGTCTGTAGACCTGGTGGTAATGGCACGCCGAGCCATCCAGCGTCCCCGTACTTTGTCGTGGCTCCTGGACCTAACTGTGGAAATACAGGCTCATACCCGGCTGTGGATGTCGCAACCGGTGACGTCTACGTCGCCTATGAGTTCAACCTGTTAACCGATGTCTTCGTACCTGGCTGCAACTCCAAACCCACGCAGAACGTGGTGGCTCGTGCACCTTTCTCGTGCCTGACGCTTCCAGCTTCATCCTGTACCGGTCCAGTGGCCAGCAATGCCGTCACTATCGTCACCATGTTTGCGACGGGTATTCCCGGCTATAGTCGCTTCCCGTTGCAGGATTTCCCACGTGTCGCTGTGAGTGATGCATCAGGTACGGTGAGCATTGTCTGGAACGATGCCGGTGTACACCCACTCGGCGATATCCTGCTCCAGAGCTTTACGCTTGGAGACCTGACCCCGGTCCAGCATGCACCTGTACGACTCAATCAGCATGCGAGCGGCGGCTTGCATTTCCTGCCAGCCCTGCGCAATGCGAATGCGAATGGCACCTTGAACATCACGTGGTATGAACGTAGTTCGCCGACGACAACGCTTACCAACGTGGTTGCGGTACTGAATGTCGATCCGCAAACCACAAGCACACCTGGTAGCAATACTGTAGTGACCACCGTAGCAACCGACTGGCTAAAAGTGACAGCGTTTCCTTTCTTCCCGAACTTCGGCGACTACACAGATAACTACGTCATCGCCAGGCCGGGTACTTCTTTTACCGGTACGAAGCTCTACATAGCGTGGTCCGACGGGCGCACCGGAGTGCCGCAACCTTTCGAGGCGCACACGTAGACTAACGTGTCCAGTAACTACCTGGACAAAAGGTGCTCGCTGGGAAGGAGGCGAAGCAGGTGCGTAACTCCACACACTTGGTTGCTCGTCGCTTTTCTTACCCAGGCTCAGAAACCACAAATATCGTTGAGCAATGACCGTTGTCTCTACTCACCTCATAAGGAGAATTTATTCATGCGGACCGCTGGTTACCTACGGCGACTTCTCTGTTCAGTGGTCGTACTGGTTACACTGCTGAGCATTTTCCTGGGTGCTTTCTCTCCTAATGCAGTTGCCCATGCTGCCAGTGCAAAGAAAGGATGGAATATAGCGGAACTCTTTGGGGCACGCCCTCTCTGGAAGTACGCTCAGAAAATTTCCTTAGCTTCGGTAGGTCAGGGTCAGCTTCCCCCGTGTCTGACCCGCGCTGTACCACCACGTTGCTTCAGCCCGCAACAGATTCGCAGGGCTTATAATATCCAGCAATTGCTCAAAGCTGGCATCACTGGCAAAGGACGCACGATTGTGCTCATTGATGGATCGACAAGCCCAACCCTTACTGCGGATGTGCATCTTTATGATGCCCTCTATGGGCTGAAAGACCCGAAGATCAACGTGATTGCTCCATTTGGTGTGCCCCCATTTGACCCCAATCTATACGTTGAGACGGCTTTGGACGTGGAGATTTCACACGCGATTGCGCCGGATGCTACTATCGATCTCGTCCTTGGTGATACCAGCCAGGCACAAGGTCCTGGAGATTTCGATGCAATCATGCTTCGTGCCACGAAATACGCTGTCGATAATAATCTCGGCGATGTGATCTCACAGAGCTTCGGTGTTGGCGAAAGCTGCGTAGGGTCCGCCTACCTCCAAGCTGAACAGCAGGTCTTTAAAGAGGCTCGTCTGAGGCACATCACGGTGCTTGCCTCGGCAGGTGACAGTGGTGATGTAACCATATCCTGCGCAGGTTCCCAATTCACGCTTGCTAAAGGAGTTAGTGTTCCTGCAGCCGATCCGTTCGCGACAGCCGTGGGAGGTACCAAGCTGGATGCCAGTGTGAACACGGGCCAGTACATCAGTGAGACGACCTGGAATGAGGGGAATAATGGTGCCGGTGCTACAGGTGGTGGCTTCAGCTCTGTTTTTGCAAGACCAGCGTATCAAGATGGCATTCCTGGTATCGGTGCATTCCGCGGCGTACCCGACGTCGCCTTTGTGGCCGATCCTTTGACAGGTGTTCCTGTTGTCGTGAGTGCGTTTGGACAAACCATGATAGTTCCGATTGGGGGGACAAGCGTAGGCTCACCCGCATGGGCAGGCATCGTAGTACTTGCTAATCAGGATGCCGGGGTGCGTCTAGGTTTCTTGAACAGCAGCATCTACAGGCTCCTGGCGAGTGACAGCTACTCGAGGGGATTCAATGACATCACAACTGGCGACAATACCACGACGATCTCTGATAACAACGGTAAACCTATCACGGTCCCTGGCTACCCTGCTGGCCCAAGATGGGACGCCGTTACAGGCGCCGGAACCCCAAAGGTGAGTTCCCTGGTATCTCTGCTGGATACCTTTGCGTAAGGCAAATGATTGGATGATTTGGTTCATCTGCAGTGACACTCCCGTCGCCGTGATCGGCTGACGGGCTTCCGGGCAACGTCAGGGGGTTGGCCTGCCTCCTAAGAGGCCGTATCCGCGATACGTGGTTGATCCTCTGCCTTGCTCGAACAACTTCGGGGCGTGTCTGCCCTACTACTACTCGACCTGGACGTGCCAGGACGTAGATACGTGAAGGAACGAGGAAACTCCACCTGCTCACCAAAGGCGAGCCCGTGCATGTTCACAGAGCCTACCAAATCTCTGTGACCGGAAAACTGGCAACCCTTGCAGGCCCATTGCCTGTTCTTGGGCTTATGGGTATGCCCACAGTTGGGACACCGGCTGCTGGTTCCTCGTTCGGAGCCGGTGAAGCTCGCAATGTGGGCCTGATGACTTTTGTGGGTCAGATAATCAATATCCTTGCCATATTCCCACAAGGACATCCGCTGATTGTGGTGCCTGCCATGGTTCTTGGTACGGACACCATGCGGATTGCCAATGAAGAGGGTACCTACCTGCTGTTCAACACAAAAGTCGATCACCTTACGGGTAGCTTTGTGCCTCATATCGCGGACGCGACGTTCTACACGGCGGCATTGTTTGTTCTTGGCTCGTTGCAACTTTTTCCAGCGACGGGAGTACTTTGTGCATCGGGCCTGCTTCTTTGCGATCTTCCCTACCTGTTGATTGCGTTGCCTCTTGAGCGAACGAATCCCGCGCCCGGTCACAATCATGGCCTCGCCTGTGTTTGTTGTGACAGCCGCCAGGTGGATTTCTCCGAGATCGACGGTGGCATGAACATCACCAGGGGCTTGTTCTTCCTGCTTGATCTCCACACACACATGCAACTCGAAGCCATGGTTCCAGACGACTGTCACCGAGCGGCTTGCCTCTGGCAATTCAAGAGGGAAGACGAGAGAAGCACGTCCACGTCCCAGAGGGAGAACTACTCGCCCACGTTCTTTCGAGACCGCCTGCCTAGGCCAAGAGACTGGATAGAAGCGTTTCTCTCGCCAAGGGTATTTCATGTTCATCTGAGGATAGGTCTGTCTCAGTTGTCGGGTGGTCTAGATATTAGCAAGGAAGGCGTGGACCACCATTTGAACCGATTGGCTATGGAGTGCAAATTGTCCCCTCGTCACTTTTTGCAAAGCACCTCGTCCGGGCCATTTCCCATGTGAGAGACGGGCTGCCTTGTGCGTTTCCATGCAGCAATTCCAGACCCGTGCAGCCTCCATCTGTGCTGCTCTCAGCCCTGTGAATTGCTTGGACGACAAGTGATTCAGTTGGTAGATTTTGACCGTAATCATGCTATAATTGTACCATGAAGGAAAATGGATTACAAACGGGTAAAACGAGATATACCCACTACTCAATAGCCTATCACCTGGTGTGGATACCAAAGTACCGACGACGTATTCTGACGGGTGACGTACAAAAAGAGACGAAACGACTCATAGGAGAATGTTGTCAGCGTCAAGGCTTAACGGTGTTGGCTCTGGAGACGGACGAAGACCACATTCACGTCTGTGTGAGCGCACCGCCGCGTTTTAGTCCGGCGTTGCTGGCCAATCTCCTCAAAGGCTACTCGTCGCGGTTCTTGCGTGAGCAGTTCCCCCAGCTCAAAAAGCTATGTGGGAAGGATCATCTCTGGACAAACAGTTATTATGTAGGAACAGCCGGAAGCGTCTCAGCGGAGACGATCAAACGTTACATAGAAGAGTGCCAGGGAAAGTAGACCTGGGAGAGGTCGCTTTCATCCCGCCCTAGAACGTGGCGGGACTCCCCGCCCCCTTCGGTAAGTGGAACCAGTGACGCTGCTTGCCGTTACGTAAACAGCACACTGGTTCCACTGATTTATGTGATGACTCCCTACGGCTAAAGCCAAGGGCTTCTTGGGACTTGCACCCTTGCATTGTCATCCCAATGCGTAGTCGTTCAGTGGCATGCGACATCCGCGAGCAGTGCTCACCACACCTTCCTGTCTCGCAGGGCACACGAACCGGTGAACACGGTCGTGTTTTTACCGCTGGCCCAAAGCCCGCGAACCCGTACCCTCTTCAGTTGGGTCTGCGCAAGAGCACTACTGATACATTCTTTGGTACGATTGAAAAACCGGAAATGGATGTGCCGCTGTGCGGGGCGGCTCTCCATCCCTCGCCCGTGATCGGGCAGGGCCTTTCGCCGCGTTTTGGTAACCCCTTCACGTATTCTCCTAGAGATAGCATATTTTTATCATGAGGAGGGATTTTATGCTCAAAGCTCCCATACGAACGGGTGTGGTGGTGGCAGGCCTTGTTGCCGTCCTGGTCTTTGACCTGGTGGTTGGTGGTATCCTTGGGGCCGTCCTGGGAACCACGCTCTTCGCAAACCGCAATGCCACGCCGAGTGCCAGCGCACAGCGTACAACAACGGTTCCACGCCTAACGACCGTGACCATTGCCCAGGGCCAGGGACTGTTTGAGCCCTTTATCCTGGCAGTGCCA
>JBKPBA010000551.1:0-6451 GCA_046726675.1 Chloroflexota bacterium | reverse complement strand
GCATACGCCTGCGCATCTCGCGGTTATAACTCTCAGCCTCCTGTTGCGTCTGCGACGTCGCTTTGATTTCTTTAGGCTGTGTTGATTTTGCCCCCTGGATCGCCGTACCGCCTACTGCTGGCTTGCGGCTCTTACCACTCTGCTTCTCCTTAGTCGTGTCAGTTTGAATGTTAATTGCAGGTGCTGGTTGTGGTTTGGGTGAAGTGGGTTGGCTCGTCCTACTCGAGGTGGAAGAAGCGCCTGCACCCGGCTTTTTAGCTGGAGTTGTCTTTGTATTAACTGCTCCAGGCTTTTTAGATCCTGTTTTATTACGTGCCTTTGTCATAGTTGTATCCTTTGCATGGGTTTTATGCTAGTATGTAGACATTATACCCCTTTATCTAGCATTGCTCTTGCTATCTTTGCTGCCTTTTCTTTATCATCTGGAGCAAGCGCTCCATCGATAACCAGGCTTAGCAGGTGATCTTTAATAGGCCGTAACCACGGACCTGGACCACGTCCAAATATCTCCATCAGTTCGTTGCCATCCAGAGGACTTTTTAGAGGCACACGCTCTGCCTCTTCCTTCAAACGTTGACAGCGTTCTGTAAGTTCTGTTACACGAGCCGCGGCTCGTGTAACTTTATCTGCTCGATAACTGGTGATATCCGCGCGCGACAGGTCTAGTAAATCCGGCAGATCATTCCCGCTATCCAGCATTAGCCGGCGCACTGCCCCATCTGTCCAGTCCGAAGTATAGGCATTCGCGCGCATATGTAGGCGCACAATTTTCGACACACTCTCGATAAAATCCCGGTCAAAGTGCAAACGTTTCAGGATATCTCGTGCCATGTAGGCTCCGACATCCTCGTGTCCATAAAAGTGTACTTTGCCATCTTCCACGGTACGCGTGCGAGGTTTCGCAATATCATGCAACAGAGCGCTCCAGCGACAGGTCAGCCGGGGAGATGAGCGCTCAACGACACGCAGTACATGCGCATAGACATCTTTTGTATGAATCGCTTTCTGAGCTTGTTGACTAACACCGCGCAACGCGAGTACTTCTGGCACGATCCACTCCATCAACCCCAACTCAACAAGTAAATCCAGACCTTTAGCAGGGTTCGCTGAAACCAATAGCTTGTTCATCTCATCACGTATACGTTCGCGCGAAATCTTTTGCAATTTTACAGCCTGGCGAAAGATTGAACGCCGGGTTTCGGGTTCTATAGTAAAGTCAAGCTGGGCGGCGAAACGCACTGCACGCAGCAGGCGCAGCGGATCCTCATCGAAGCGCTTATCAGGCTCGTTTCCTACGGCGCGCAATATATGTGCTTCCAGGTCTTGTCGACCTCCGAACGGATCAATGATTTGTCCCGTCAATGGATGGCATGCCATGGCGTTGATTGTGAAGTCACGTCGCAGCAGATCATCTTCCAGCACTGTTCCAAAACATACCTCTGGTTTGCGCGAATCAGGATTGTATTGCTCACTGCGAAAGGTAGTGATCTCGATGATGTTATGGGAATAATGGAGACGCACCGTTCCAAAACGCTCTCCGACAAGGACGATCGCATTGGGATGTGTAGGTGCGACGATACGCTTGATTTCATCAGGAGTAGCGTCAGTTGCAAGGTCCTCGTCGTTTGAATCCTCGCGATGTAGGAGTACATCGCGTACCGTTCCCCCTACAATATAGAGTTGTTTATGCTGCGCGCGAAATGCTTCCGCCAGCTTGTTGATCAAATCGTGCATGATGAGCAGTATGTACCCATTTCAATAGTCTTGATGTAATGGGACTATTGTATCATGTTCGGGTAGGACTAGGAAGAGGATGATAAGCTTTTGATATCACAACCAGATTACAGGAACGCTTTCTAACAACACAATCACATCACGTTCCGCATGACGAATTTTCTCTGGCTTGTGTAATTTACTTGCAAAAACTATTGACAAGAACACTTGTCCTAAGGTAAAATGTTTTAGAACAAACTATCTAATTGAGGAGGTAAACGCTATGGGGACTGCACAGGCAAGCAAGTTATCCCGGGAATCTGATTACGAACTTGAAGAAGACGAGGAATATTATGTAACGCGTCCTCATAGCAGTGTGCGTAGATATAACCAGCCGGCTCAGCGTGATACGCTTGATGATGTCGATATATTAAAAGGTGCATCTGTTCATCCAAGGCGCTCTAATGTCAAACCTTATACGGACAGCGGCAAACTGTCACATGCTGCTGCCCCATCATGGAGGCAGGGATGGCGTCAGGATAAACGTTTTCCTTTGGTTGCTGTTATTGTGGGTATGCTCTTGATGGCAGCACTGTTCGTAACGATGAATGCCCTGGGTTCGTGGTGGCAGGTCCACCAGGACGATGTGACCTATGGCCGTCCTCGCACCTATCAGGTCGACGCTGTTGTAGGACACAACGATAGCGTAACCAATCCTTCACACTTTATCTTTCTCAACCTCAACCGACACGTAGTGATTATCGAATTGCCAGGAGGAGACACGACGCATTCTCGTATCTACAATGGCCCAACCCTGTTCGGCGATGGCCAGGATTTAACACCGGTTACTGCAGAATTCAAAGATGTGAATGGGGATGGCAAAATAGACATGATTGTCCACATTCAGGATCAGCGCCTGGTGTTTATCAATGACGGCACTCAATTTGTCCCACTGCAACCTGGACAACAAGTGCATTTGTGAATGAGAAACAGGTCGTAGAAACAAAAATTAAGCCCGTCCATGTTTTATGGACGGGCTTAATTTTTGTTTCTAAAAATGCGGCCATGAGCCTCAGGATTTTGGGATTTACAACCCATTCTTTAACCGCTCTACTGACATCAACCACTCGAACATCGACTTTGCCGTCTGGTGTGTTATCAACAACAATCGATGCTGATCTAAGAGTTTCTTTCTCGTCTCATCAGAAGGAGGGTTATTGATAATGAGTAGCAGAGCTTTTTTATGTTCCAACAATCGTTGTTTGTGTAGCACCAGAGCTTGAGAACGTTCTAAGATTCTTTGTCGTTCCAGTAGCAATGCTTTGCGTTCTGCAAGTATCTGTGACTTTTGCTCCAGCAACGATGCGTATTCCTGTGGACAGGATTGCGCCTTGTTTTCTCTTCCTAAAATCGTTGGTTTGGCGGGTAGGAGTTCCGATGAAGCTGATCCTAGAGTATCTAGATTATCTAACATGTGCGCCCTCGAAATATTTCTGTGTATAACGAAATATATGCTATAAAACTACCACTCAAATGAGGAGGTAATCGTTTCAGACGGGCCGCTTTTGAACAAGACTGAAACGCGGGAGTTTACTTGCTCGTGTTGAAAGCAAAATATGTAACAACCTTGCTCTTCATTGAGTACTGAAACAGGAGGACAGCATTATGACAGGCGACAAGGACACCGCTACCTCTCTAGCAAGTCCTCATCGTCGACCTCAAGAGGTAGATCACTTTATCACTCAGTTTTTGGATGCTGCATGCGACGAGAGTCGGCGCGCCATTCTGGAACTGCTTTTACCGCCCATAGGACAGGACTCCCCAGAAGGCTATGAACTGCGCGCAGGGGATATTGCCCAACAGATAGGACTGGCACGTTCTACGACTTCGGAGCATCTACATCATTTGCTGAACCTGCATCTGGTGAGCGCTCGTAAAGAGGGTACAGTAATCTTTTACCGGCTGCACAACCACCACCTGGTTCAGGCTTTCCATGAGTTGTTGCGAGCACTGGAAACTCACTATCATACCCTTGGCTCTCCCTCAAGACCTTCTGGGGATTTGGAAGATCAGGATACCCAAGGATAGAACCGGTGCGAAGTATTCAGTCACACAAAAAAGCCTGAAGGAACGTACCCTTCAGGCTTCCCCCCGCCACTTAAAATTTATAAGTTGCCAGGCTCTCTCCCTCATCAACCCGCAACCGATTACTTCCCATCTTCCCTACCATACCCACCATCTTTAAGGACTTTCCCCACACTGTCTCTTTCCATCACAGGAAGAACTATAGCATACCTTCATGACAAACCTATGAAAAGGGATAGGTGAAACATGAACACTTTTTCATATTACGCCTTGCGAAGCAAAAGAACAGAATTACAATTTATTCATCTTTTGCCAGTCTTGCGTAAAACGCTCGACGGCATCTTCGGTCAGCGCATCTGTAACCATCTCCATCAATACTTGCGGTGTTACGGTCAGGTCATGAGCTCCTGCGAGAAGAGCAATAGCGGCATCCCCAGGTGACTTGATGCTGGCTACTAGAATACGTGTAGTTGGATGAGCATTATGCAGCAGCTCAGCCATTTCAGAGATGCGCCCACTTGCATCGATACCCGAACGTTCCAGGCGACCGTAATAAGGAATAATGAAATCAGCTCCGACCATCGCGGCGTTGTATGCCTGCGCTATAGAAGTCACTGCTGTGAATGCGAGGCGATAGTGTTGCTGTTTCAGTTGGCGTGCTACGCGCATGCCGGTGTGCGTCATGGGAATCTTGGGTATTACGCGCTTAGGAGCAGCTTGAATATATGTAAGCGCTTCAGCGAACATCTCTTCTTCTGCGCTAGCGCCGGGTTGCATGAAAATAATACCATTTGTAATACGTAATAAAGCGTCAAGTAATTCGTGGGGACTTTCATCTTGTCCGCGTTCGCGTGCTGCCAGCAAGATCGATGGATTGGTAGTAACACCTGCCAGGGGCACTATTTGCGTGACATGCATGATATCATTGAGAAACGCACTATCAATATAAAGGGCCATGTCTATGCTCCATTCTTCTTTACTACATGAAACTGTACAGCTTGCTATCGATGATCAGGTATTGATCTTGAACTCAGCAGCGGATCCATTCGTGCTTGAAGCCGCACAGCGCCTGAGCGCAGGAGAACTCATACTCGCCGAAGACTATCTCGCCTCATTAATGCAAACGTACAAATCAATCGGGATACCCGTAGAGGCTGATTTATCGCGCCTATCGCCGATTGATCGGCCCTCGCCGCTCGAGCGCGAACATGTCAAAACTCAATTGCGAGTGAGACACGTTCCCTTTCATCAGTATACCTTACATGAAGCACCTGCGACTATCGATGTTGCGATCATGAATATGGTCTATCAGTCGAGCAATGCCTGGATGATATATGGTTTACAGGTAGCTGCTTACGCACTTAAACCTGGAGGGCGTCTTTATGTAGTAGGGGCCAAAGATCGTGGCGTGTTGTCCATAGCAAAGCGTATGCAATCCCTTTTTGGTAACCTGGAGACACTTGAAATTAGCAAGGGGCAGCGTGTGGTCTGCTCACACATGGAGAACGAGGAAACCCGGGATTCGCCAACAAACCAGTTTCCCGCCTTACTGTCCACCTCCTTTGCCGGGGGTAAGTTGGATGAAGGCACGCGCCTGTTGGTAGAAGCCCTGGAAGTGCATGCAACGGACATAGCTCTAGATATTGGCTGTGGGACAGGTTACATAGGCATGCACATCGCGCATTTAGCCAGCAAGGGACATGTGACAATGGTTGATGCCAGCCTTGCCGCAGTGGATGCTGCCCGAAACATGGTCGAACAGAATGGCATGACCAATGTGCAGGTGTTGGCGAGCGATGGAACCCAGGCAGTGAAGGCGCAACGCTTTGACCTTGTCGTAACAAATCCCCCTTTTCATCTTGGTGGTAAACATACTACCGAGATAGCCGAGCGCTTTATCCGCGAGGCTGCGCAGGTTTTGCACCCTCGCGGGCGCTTTTATCTGGTGGCAAATCGCTTTCTGAAGTATGAGCCAACTTTGCGAGCCTGTTTTAAATCTGTCGAAGAGGTTGGAGGGAACGCACGCTATAAAGTCTTGCGGGCGATAAATCCAATAATAAATAGGAAATAGAGCACCAGGTCTTGGCAAGCATCGATACTTGCCAAGACCTGGTGCCCTATTTCCTGCTCAGGGAACAAGAATGCCTCGTCCACGTAACTTGCCACTGTCGAGCGCGTGAATTGCCTCAAGAGCGGCATCGAGCGGATAAATGGCTGTGTGCAAGGTTACTTTACCCTGGGCTGTCAGCGTCATCAACTCTGCCAGGTCGTTGTATGTTCCGACGAGGTTACCGATAAAGTTGATCTCGTTTGAGATGATGTCGATAGTAGGAACGTTGAGAGAGCCGCCGTAACCGATGATGAAGTGGGAACCGGCAGAGCGTAACATTTTGACTGCGTCGCGCTCTGCTCCTGCCTCACCGACAAAGTCAATCACTGCCTCCGCGCCATATCCATCTGTGATGTCTAGCACCTTCGCAACATGGCTCCCGTCGGCCACCACTGTATGATCAGCACCCCAACTGCGGGTCAATTCTAGCGCTTCCGGAGAGCGATCAACAACGATAATCTCTGTAGGTGTCAGTGCCTTAAGACACTGGATCCCAATGTGACCCAGGCCTCCGGCTCCAATCACTACGGTCTTTGTGCCTGG
>JBKPBA010000550.1:0-19845 GCA_046726675.1 Chloroflexota bacterium | reverse complement strand
AACATCATGGCTGTCGTCAGGAAGCTCCGGAATCGCTACGCATAAAATGAGAGAAGAAGGAGGACATGCTTTCCTTTTGATCTGTCTCAAAATTAGTATCATAATCAGCGTCTCAAAACGTTCATGTCAGTCATCCGCTGTCACCAACGAGTAGCAGGAACGGCTTGCGTTGATTTGCCGCCTCCGATCAGGCTGAAAAGAATAGATTGGTGAAGAAAGTTCTCTTGGAGAAGGAAAGATATGATGCGAACAGCCGTTCAAAAAGAGTACGTTAGAAGAAGTTTTTGCTGTTCTGTATGCTATGATAGTCAAGTGAAGGGAGCCATAATGTCCATCAAAGCACAGAACGCCGACATACACGATAAACTGAATCTGAAACATCTAAAAACAAGGACATTTCGTTCAGGGAACGTTTTACTTTATTATCAGAATGTTAACTAACTACAAGGAGATTTTATGCAAAAAGTACGTTCGAAAGACGGCACCACCATCGCGTTCGATCAGTCGGGTAAGGGACCGGCGGTCATCCTGGTAGGTGGCGCATTCCAACATCGAGCAATTGACCCACGGACTGCCCAATTGGCTGCACTCCTGGCGCAACATTTCACCGTGTTCAACTACGATCGTCGGGGACGAGGCGACAGCGGCGACACGCAACCGTATGCGGTTGAGCGTGAGATTGAAGACCTTGAAGCCCTCATTCAAGAAGCGGGTGGATCGGCGTTCGTGTTCGGTATGTCCTCTGGCGCGGTCCTTTCCCTAGAGGCGGCAGCGAGCGGCCTCACGATCAAGAAACTGGCGTTGTATGAGCCACCGTTCAACTCTGGTGACGACAACGCCCGTCAAGCGGCGGAGCACTACACGAAGCAACTGACTGCTTTGCTAGCAGGGGGTCGTCGAGGAGATGCTGTCGCACTCGCTATGACTAAATTTGGCGCGCCTGCTGAAGCCGTTGCTGGAATGCGACAAACGCCACTATGGTCACTCTTCGAATCTGTGGCACCTACGCTTGCCTACGACAACACTATTATGGGTGATGGCTCTGTGCCCACCAAACTGATGACGTCCGTCACCGTGCCCACGCTAGTCATAGACGGTGGAGCGAGTCCTGCGTTCATGCAGAACGCCGCGCAAGCGGCAGCGGCTGCCCTTCCCAACGCTCAACGCCGCACGTTGGAAGGCCAGACCCACGATGTAGCACCAGAGGTCCTCGCTCCCGTTTTGGAGGAGTTTTTCGCTGGCTGAAACGAATCCTTATGTGTAGAAACATTAGAACGCTCTACAATTTTGAACCGCCGGTCACGGAGGAAGAGATTCGCGCTGCATCGCTGCAGTTCGTCAGGAAGATCAGCGGCTTCAACACACCATCCAAGGCGAACGAGGCCGCTTTCTATGCGGCTGTCGATGAAATCACCAGGATCTCAGGTCGGCTTCTCGGTTCGCTCGAATCGACCGCAGCCCCGAAAAATCGGCAGGAAGAGGCGGCGAAAGCGAAGGCGCGCGCCGCTCAGCGATTCGGCAGGTGAATACAGAGTGACCTAACCATGCATGCACCCGATCACGGCAAGAACGTGAGGGCCTGGTGCATGCTGGTTTCTTTTACCTTCTTGCATATGTTCCTACTAATTCAGCAGTAGCAATCACATGGCCTTTCATTTTTGCCAGCACGTCCTCTTTTATCGTACCTTCTGGTAACCCTAATCTTGTATCAAGGGCAAAGAGCTTAAAGACATAGTGGTGCGTACCAGAAGGAGGACATGGTCCCCTATAGCCACGTGTGCCAAAATCGTTCACGCCGTCCGTACTGCTGGGGGGAACCTCGTGTTCCGGGATGTCCTGTGTTAAGGGCGGAATATCGTAGACGAGCCAGTGCGTAAACACTTTCGTCGGTGCATCCGGGTCTTCAACCACAAGGGCTAAACTTTGCGCTTCCTCTGGAACCTGAGAAAAGGTAAGGGGTGGATTGTGGTTGATTCCATCGCAGGTATACTTTGCTGGGATCGGTTGGTTCTGTTTAAATGCAGTACTTATGAGCTTCATAGGCACCTCCTTTTGCTTTTTTACCAGGCTTTGTGCATCAATATCTATCGTTTTCTGGTTTGAGCATATTTTTCTTTCTATCTATAGCACGTTGGTGGAACCTTTTTGGGTTCTTCTACCCAAACTGTGCTCATCAGCAACAGAATCGATAAGCTCTCAGGACGCTTTGATGCGAGAGTAAAGACCTACCAGGGAGAACGAGAAAGTCGTCCACAAGGAGAAGCAGCGCAGGTGGCGACATTATTAAATGCCTCGCTCCCTCAGACGGGAAACTCCTCCTGCCAGTCGCCGAAGAGCGCGCTGATCGAACATCCCTGATGTAGGCGTAGGACAGCCTCGGCGAGCAGAGGAGCCACAGAGATGACCTCTGTCTTCTGCCGGAGCGATGCCGAGTGCAGGGGGATGGTGTCGGTAACGATGATCTGTGTGATGACAGGGAGCGCTAGCTGGCGTTCAGCAGGCGGGCTGAATATTCCGTGTGGAGAGACAACAGTTATGTTCGGCACCGCTCCAACCGCGAGAAGGGCTTTTGCGCATGTGGAAATGGTGTTGCCCGTCGCGATGAGGTCATCAACGATGATGGGCCGCTTCCCCTCCACTGAACCGACAATCGCACTCACTTCGACTTCCTCACCCTGTTTCCCGCTGCGCCGTTTATGCATCACGACCAGCGGCATGTCGAGTAGGTTCGCGTACTTTTCCACGATTTTCACCCGACCCGTATCTGGTGAAACGAGGACTGACTCCTTTCTATCGAGGTGCGAGGTGAGATAATTGGCGAGCAGAGGAGTAGCCGTCAGGTGAATCATCTCGATGTCAAAGAATCCTTGAATAGCGGGTGCATGTAGGTCGAGCGCGACGACACGATTCGCCCCGGCTGTGGCGAGGAGATTGGCCACTAATTTCGCCGTGATCGGCTCGCGGCCGACCGACTTTTTCTCCTGGCGCGCGTACCCATAGTAAGGAAGAATGGCCGTGATACGATCGGCTGAAGCGCGGCGGAAAGCATCGATCATCACCAGCAGTTCCATAAGGTGTTCATTCACTGGGGGGCAGGTCGATTGCACGATATAGATATCTCGTCCTCGCACGCTCTCTTGTATTTTGACATGGAGTTCTCCATCGGCGAAATGATCCAGTTGGCGTCTGCCCAGGGGACGGCCAAGCCGATCAGCTATGAGCTGTGCCAGTTCTGGAGTGGCCGAGCCGCAGTAGATATCCAGGTCTGGAGGTACTCCTTGTTCGTGCATTCTTTGTTCTGCTGCTGTTTCTGCTCTAGCCATACTACTGCGTATCCCCAGGAGGTTGCCCTGTTCTACTAACCAGCGCACGAAATCGCCACAAATATTTGGCCAAACCGTACGTGTTTCTTCTTATCGGTGCGGTCATGATATCCCCTTTTTGAGCACGATGTCAACTTCCTGGTAGGATTTCACTTCGCTTGCCTTTTACTTCCTCCTATGATACACTTTTAATGGCATAATAGGACTTATTTTAAGTAAGTAACATCATGATTTTGGCTTTGACTTCTGTAGCGAAGGCAGAAGTGAAGATAGATACAAAAATATATATAACACCGCTACATAGCTTGGTGTAGTGAGGAGGTTTCTTTTACTTTGACAACAGAAAATATTCGACTTATCCCGCTAGGAGGCCTGGGGGAAGTCGGAAAGAACATGATGGTCGTTGAGTATGGCGACGATATCATCATTATTGATTCCGGGCTGATGTTCCCCGACGATGAAATGTTTGGCGTCGATCTTGTTATCCCCGATACCAGCTATCTCATTGACAAAAAGCAGCACATTCACGGCATTTTTATTACTCATGGACACGAAGACCATATTGGTGCATTAGCATATGTTTTACCGATGCTCGATTTCCCCCCCATCTTTGCGACACGCCTTACACAGGGATTGATTAGCGTCAAACTCAAAGAACACAAGCTGCTCGACATAGCAAGTATCAACGTGGTTACACCGGGAGACCAGGTGGCATTAGGAGAATGTCTGGTGGAGATTGTGCGTGTCAATCATAGTGTACCCGATGCAGTAGCTCTTGCTATCCACACGCCAATAGGCACGGTTGTCCATACAGGTGATTACAAATTTGACCATACGCCGACTGATGGACAACCTGCTGATTTTGGTACCCTGGCACGCATTGGCAACCAGGGAGTCCTCGTGATGATGGGAGATAGTACAAGGGTTGAGTCACCTGGATATACGCCGTCAGAGCGCGTCATTAACGATTCATTCGACAAAATTTTCGCTAATGCGCCAGGGCGTATCATCATAGCAACCTTTGCGTCTCTGCTTTCGCGTGTTCAGCAAGTTGTTGATACTGCTAGTCGTTACGAGCGCGTGGTCGCCCTTGTAGGGCGCAGCATGGTCAATAATGTGCAAATGGCGATTGACCTTGGTTACTTAAACATCCCTAAGGGTATGCTCATCCGTGCGGAAGACATTAACAAATTTCCACCAGAGCGTGTTGTCATCATCTGCACTGGTAGCCAGGGAGAACCAACCTCGGCTCTCACACGCATAGCTAACCAGGATCATCGACTTGTACGTATCCAGAAGAATGATTCGGTTATCCTCTCGGCTACGCCGGTTCCAGGCAACGAGAAAATGGTCAACCGCACTATCAATAACCTTTTCCGCCAGGGAGCTGAGGTGTACTACCAGGCAATCGCCAATGTACACGTTTCGGGTCATGCTGCCCAGGAAGAACTGAAGTTGATGTTGAATCTGCTGCGACCAACCTACTTTCTGCCTATCCATGGTGAATATCGCCAACTTATCCTGCATGCGAAGCTAGCCTATTCGCTTGGCATCCCGGAAGATCATATTGTTATCGCCGAGGATGGAGATGTTGTCGAAGTGACCCAGGATTCAATCAAAATCATGGAACATATAGCCTGTGGCAATGTGTTCGTGGATGGACTTGGGGTAGGAGACATTGGACAGATTGTGCTGCGTGATCGCCAGGTACTGGCGCAGGACGGCATTCTCATGGTTGTTCTCACCGTCGATAAAGAGACTGGACATCCTCTGGCCGGCCCGGATATCGTTTCGCGCGGGTTTGTTTATGTGCGCGATTCCGAAGAACTGCTGGAAAAAGCTCGTGAACGTGTGCTGGAATCATTCATTGGTTTGAATGGTCATGCTTCTGATTGGTCGTTTGTTAAAGACAAGATCAAACATACGCTAAGTGAATACCTTTACGAGAAGACACATCGTCGACCTATGATTCTGCCGCTCGTAATGGAAGTGTAGAGATTCATTTTCTCTACCTTTTTGAGCGGTATACACTTGCTTCTCTGGAACATATGCGCTATGATACAGGAGTCTTCGTGACTCTTGCACGGCAAGAAGGAGTATCCAACATGGCAGCACATGATCAGAGAAAAGAACAAAAGCAGCAGGGGCGTGTGGGGCCAAGTGTAGACGCTGGCAAGACTTCCCGTGTCAGCAAAGCAGCCGGAAGTCTTGGATCTGAAAGCATGCGTGTCGAGCAGCGTTCCAAAACTCCCGCGACAAAACAACGTTCTAATAATCCTGTTCCTGCAAGACGATCCCAGGGCAATAAGCAGGGGTCAAAAAAAGCTGGTTCTGCTAACCGCCCTGGGTCTGCTCCTGCCGATTCACGCATTATTGGTCGGATGCATCGTAAGTGGCAATCTCTGGAACCACATAGTAAACAGACCATTTTTAGCTTGCTCCTGCTCTGCCTGTCAATCCTCCTGTTTGGTGTACTTACAATTTGGCATACATTACCAATATTTGGTGCTCTTGATGGGTTCTTTCTCACATTCTTTGGTTGGGGAGCTTATCTAGTTATCCTGGGTTTGATTGCCTTTGCCCTTGCTCATCTCATTGAAGGGACACGAAAGATACGCTTTATTCGCTGGTCTCTGGTTTTAGGACTGCTAGTGCTCTTGCTTTTAATCCTTGCTGAAAGCCGGCTGATACTAGGAAGTCCCACGGGAGGAGTAATTGGCTCATTAATGGTGCGCCCTCTGCTTGGTTGGCCAGCACTTGTTCAGCATGTCCTAGTGATAGGACTATTCGTGATTTTTGCTATAGTCACTTTTCGTATCACCTTTGAACATGTATCGCTGGTCACCGGCTACGCCAGGAAGATAGCTACATCTCTTCCAGGAAAGTCATCGACCGGGAATACCGCCAGCCCTTTTCCTTATCTTGGTCAGCGTCCTCAATACAGTCGCTATAGTAGCCAGACGGTGAGTTCGCCTGGCGCTCCGAACAGTCAACATGCCGACGAGGAAGATGATGCACTTGAGGACGAGGCAGGTATTGATTTTGAAGCTGATTTTAGCGCTGAAGATGATCCACTCAATGACATAAACCTGCACAAACAACAGATTGGCCTGGTACCTCGTGGTTCACGTGCTGTCCAGCAATTTGACCGCGAGGAGCATAATGCTGCCGTGCAGGGCGCGCGTCAGCAACCCTTGCCATTAGATGCCGCTGGCACTTCGCAAGGCACAGACAATGCAATAGATGACGAAGAGGAGATGGAACCACTCGCACCCAATCCTTTGCGCGCTAATCAGCCAAAAATCGTTACTCGTGCTGCGAAAGCGGCCGAGATCGAGTCGCCATGGAAACTTGTTGAAACATCCATCCTGAACAATCCCGAAGAAGTCAAACTCCATTTGTTGGGTGATGATACTGCATCACTGGCAAAAATTATTCAGGATACATTGCGTAGTTTCCGTGTGGAGGCTGAAGTCAGGCCGGAAGACATCAGTATTGGCCCGACAGTCATTCGTTTTGGCATCCGTCCAACGGGCAAACCTGCTATGAAGGAAGATGAGAAAGGGCGACTGGTTCCCATCAAAGATGCTGCAGGCAACATCATCTATGAGCAGCGTACTCGTGTAAGCCGCATTATGGCCTTGCAAAGCGATCTTGCGCTTGTACTCGAAGCTAAAACGATCCGTATGGAAGCTCCCGTTCCAGGGCGTCCCTATGTCGGCGTTGAGATTCCTAACAAGAATAGTCGGCTTGTGACCTTAAGGGAAGTGTTAGAAAGCAAGGAATACCAGGCGGCAAAGGCGAAATCCAGGCTGGCCATTGCCCTGGGCAAAGATGTTGCAGGTGCAGTGCGTGTCGGCGATTTAGCGCGTATGCCACACTTGTTGATCGCTGGAGCAACTGGCTCTGGCAAGAGCGTTGCAATCAACGCTATCGTCGCTAGTATCCTCACCCAGGCCACACCAGATGACGTGCGCTTGTTAATGATCGATCCTAAAATGGTCGAATTGAACATGTTTAACGGTATTCCTCACCTGCTTTCACCGGTCGTGATAGAAGTTGACAGGGTGGTCAGCTTGCTGAAGATTGCTATTTCCGAAATGGAGAAACGCTACCGTGTCTTCTCACAATTGGGTGTGCGCAACCTCGACGGATATCGCAAACTGCGAGCAGAACGACTGGTGCGGGGTGATGCTACACTGAAGAATCTGCCAGCTATTGTGATAATCATCGATGAACTGGCCGACTTGATGATGGCTGCCCCTGAAGAGGTCGAGGGATTGATCTGCCGTTTAGCGCAACTTGCGCGAGCAACGGGCATTCACCTGGTCATAGCCACGCAACGTCCGTCAGTAGATGTGATTACAGGTCTCATCAAGGCCAATATCCCGACACGTATCTCATTTATGGTCAGTTCAGCGGTTGACTCGCGTACGATCATCGATATGGGCGGCGCGGAACGTCTTCTAGGACGTGGCGATATGCTTTATCTCCCGGCTGATGCCGGCAAGCCCGAACGCATTCAGGGAGCATTTGTTGCTGATGACGAGGCCGAGAGGCTCATCACATACTGGAAACAGCAGGCAATCGAGCACGCCGCTGCTGTAGCGGCTGCGGCCAATGCTAGCAATAATCCTCAAAACCAGGCTGGGACAATTGTCCCTCCAGCGGTCGAACCAGGTTGGGAAGTGAGCGATCATGTCTCTGACGAGTTTGAACTGGATGACGAACTGCTGGAGCAGGCAGAGCAAGTAGTGTATGAATACGAACGCGCCTCGATATCGCTGTTACAGCGCCGTCTGCGTATCGGTTATTCGCGAGCAGCACGCTTAATTGATTTATTAGAAGAACGAGGCATTATCGGACGCTCCGAGCTGGGAGGTCGTTCTCGCGAAGTGTTTGAAAGAAGGGATGCTAAATATAGTGGTGGTAGAGGCGAGGGAAGAACGATGGCTGACGAAGCCGCCGATATTATCGCCGAGGAGAAGACGCGCGAAGAGTTTTTGAAGAAACATGGTACAGGAGGTAACTGGCAGTCTGGACAGGGGAATGGATCTATGGGTGGGGAAGAATAAGGTGTACAACCAGGTTTGTAAGAAAGGTAGGTCGATACGACAACGACACCCGGTAATCGACAAGTAGTCACCCCCGCTGATTGGATACCAGGACCAAATCAAGGAGACTGGACATACAACGAGTATATAGCCCTTCCAGATGATGGGAAGCGTTATGAAATCGCAAATGGGGTTCTACTGGTGGTTCCATCGCCAACTGAACCACATCAAGATACTGTTGGTGAAGTTTTCTTCCACCTTCGATCCCATGTAAAACTCCCTGGCCTGGGATTAGTTATTCAGGCTCCATTTGTTGTCGAACTTTCTGCCAAAGATGTGTTTCAGCCTGATATTTTTGTTGTGATGAATGCCCATTTAGATAGGGTGCAGGAGAAGAAGGTCGTTGGGGCGCCTGATCTGGTAGTTGAAGTTGCTACTCCTGGCAATCTCGCATTTGATCGGTTGACCAAGTATGACACCTATGAGTACGCAGGAGTGCTAGAATACTGGATAGTTAATCTCGATAGACATACTGTGGAGATATTCGTATTAGAGGATGATGAATATCATTCACTAGGTGTCTTTCATGGAGAACAAAAGGTACCTTCAAGAGTAATATCATGGTTATCAGTACATGCTGAGCAGTTTTTCATGTTAAGAACATGATCAATGTTCCTCTTCCAACTCCCTCAGCAACTTCACATCTTCCTTACTACTCAGATCCAGCTTCTCGAAGAGATCAGGCCGTCTGGCTTTCGTTCTTCTGATCGCTTCTTTTCTTCGCCATCGTGCAATCTGGGCGTGATTCCCCGATAGTAACACATCTGGTACACACCAACCTCTGAATTCAGGCGGTCGCGTGTAGTGGGGATACTCTAACAACCCGCTGCTATGTGATTCCTCCAACGTCGACTCATCACCTCCCAATACACCTGGGAGAAGTCGACTTGTTGCATCTACCACGATCATCGCCGCCAGTTCTCCCCCAGTCAGCACGTACTCGCCAATCGAGATCTCATCAGTCACTAGGTGTTCGCGTACACGTTCATCAATGCCCTCGTAGTGTCCACAAATAAGTGTCATACGCGCTTCCTGTGCCAGTGTTCTTGCAATATGCTGATTGAAAAGGCGCCCCTGCGGACTCAACAGGATAATTGGTCCACCCTGGTAGACGGCCTCAACCGCCGTAAAAATCGGCTCAGGTTTCATAACCATGCCGGCGCCGCCCCCATAGGGATAGTCATCAACGATGTGATGTTTATCACTGGTAGACTCGCGTATATTGTGCAGTGCGATGCCGAGAAGCCCTCGCTCCTGTGCACGTTTCAGTATGCTTTCGGAAAATGGACCCTGGAACATATCAGGGAAGAGAGTGAAAATATCGAAATGCATAGTAATCCTGGCTCTTTGGTTTTAACAATGCTAGCATAATGTGTTACAATAACACCGTTGCCTCTCATTAGCAAGCGGTTGATGAGTTCGTTGAGGCGTACTTACTTGCCATGCATCTCTCTGATGCGTAACTTGTGGTTTTTAGTAGTCCTGACTCCTGCACGGAGTGAGAGAACAATGTCCTGGCCCCAAACGCAACAATCCGAGGATCTGTATGATCAAATCACTATCCTTGTTGGCAGCGCCATTCGACTTCTGTCTGGCGATGCTGGTGTATTTGTTGTGTCTAACGAAGCATTTGATCCACAGAGTAATACAGAGTATACTTTGTATCGTCTCACTGAGTCAGCATTAATGCCCCTTTTATCATATATACGTGAGCGCAAACAGCCTGATTCGCACTGTCCTCTGGTATTTGACACACTGCCACCTACCCTGGTAAAGCGACTTGGGATTTGTGATGAGGGTGTAGAGTTATTTAGAGATGTGAAAGGGGCAAAAGAACAGCCTGTTCTTGAGCGTTGCTCTTTACTTGTCAGCGATCAAGCAGGCTCATTAGGTGTACTACACTACCTGCGCCCGGCAGGTGTAAGTTCGTGTTTTGAACAGGCAGGTGAGTCAGAAGGAGCCTTGCGCCTGTTTATCGCGCACTTCGCTGCTGGGTTGCGTTCGGCCTTGAATTGGCAATCCTTGATTAAGGAACAGAGACGACTGGCTGCCATCTTCCAGCACAGTGCTGAGGGCATCCTGACAGTAGATATGGCACTGCGCATCATCGATTTTAATCCAGCGATGGAGCGACTTACAGGCTGGCGTGAAAACGAGGTACTGGGACGCTTCTACTATGAAGTCTTGCGCCCGAAGGATCGTCAGGGTAATGAACTCGGATTGCAGGGTTCGCCTATCTTGCAGGCTTTTGCGGGTCAAACAGTTGTCAATCGGGAGATGGTCATTTCGGCACGCGATGGACAACGTTTCGATGTAAGTGTGACAGCTTCTTGTGTTCGCTCAAGCAAAGGAGAGCCAACCAGTGGCATTCTCACAGTGCGCGATATTACTCGTGAGCGTCAACAGGAGGAGCAACGTTCAACGTTTATTTCAGTGATTTCGCATGAATTGCAAACACCGATAGCCATCATCAAGGGCTATGCTTCGACTCTGGCACGTGCCGATGCAACGTTTGATCGGGAATCTCTGCGTTCTCGGCTGCAGACCGTAGAAGAAGAGGCTGATCGTTTGAATAAGTTAGTAGGCAATCTGCTCTACGCCTCGCGTATTCAAGCAGGTGGCCTGCAAATGGAACTTACGCCACTCGATCTGGCGAACCTTGTCCAGAATGTTACCCGTCGCTTGCAGGTGAAAAGTCCCGGTGTTACAGTGAAGGTGAATCTGCCGTCCAATTTACCAGCGACGATGGCAGATAGAGATCGCATTGAAGAGGTGTTAGAGAATCTACTGGACAATGCCGTTAAGTATTCGCCCGATAAAGCTGTGGTAACAGTTGCCTGCCACGTAACAGGTGACGAGGTGATCGTCAGTGTAAGCGATACAGGTATGGGCATTTCCTTGCGTGAACAGGAGCAGATCTTTGATCGCTTCTATAGGGTCGGCAATGGCAAGACACGCTCATTGCAAGGCGCTGGACTTGGCTTATACATTTGCCGTGCTATTGTTGAAGCTCACGGGGGGCGTATCTGGGTCGAGAGCGCTCTGCATCAGGGATCGACATTTTTATTTAGTTTGCCTCGTTTAGAGAAAGCACATTTACCAATGGTGGTGTTTTGATGGAGAAGGAAGCTTTTGATCCGCGTGATATGACCATCTTAATCGTAGATGACGAACCACGCATCCGCGACTTTGTGAATATGAACTTAGAGCTTGAACGCTATCATGTTATAGAAGCCAGCAATGGTATTGAGGCGCTTGAGCAACTTCGTGAAAAACTGCCAGACCTGGTCGTGATGGATGTCATGATGCCTGAAATGGATGGATTCGAGACATTGCGACATATTCGCGAAGTGTCCAATGTACCCGTTATTATGCTCACTGTGCGGCAGAATGACCAGGATAAAATACACGGTCTCGATCTAGGCGCTGATGATTACATCGCGAAACCATTTAATCCACGGGAACTGCTTTCGCGTATTCGAGCCCTCCTGCGTCGTTCTTTCATGGCCGCGCCAGCACGTAAAGCGGAAATCGTTGTTGATCCTGATCTTAGGATTGATTTCTCCCGGCATGAAGTGATTGTACGAGGTAAGAAAGTAGTCTTGCGCCCCACCGAGTATCGTCTTCTTTACCACCTTGTCAGCAATGCGGGGAGGTTACTGACACATGAAACGCTTCTATCCAAAGTTTGGGGGCGAGAATACCGTGACGAGGCTCATTACCTGCGTTTATATATCACCTACTTACGACAAAAAATTGAGCCAGACTCTGCACATCCGAAATATATTTTGACCGAACGAGGCATTGGGTATCGCTTCAAGGAATTGGGAGAGTAGTGGGTCAGATCGATGGTTCTGGTTTTACGAATCCAGCGGATAAGCTCTGAATAAGAAGGAAGGGAGCAACATTGAATAAAAAAGAGCGTGTAGATGCAGCTCTACAAGGTAACCAGGTTGATCGTGTTCCGGCGAGTATGTGGGGACACGACTTTGAACGCGAGTGGGATGCAAATTTGCTGGCGGAGGCGATGGTCGAAAATTTCACTCGTTATGATTGGGATTTTATGAAGGTTAACCCACGTGCCTCTTACCATGTCGAGGGCTGGGGAGTCAAGGTTCGGCCATCCGGCGAGAAATATAAAGCACCCATCTTCGAGAGCTCTCCTATCAAAAGTAGCTCTGACTGGAAACGTATACGTCCTCTTGAGCCGGATCAGGGTGCGCTCGGTGAGCAGTTACGAGCGCTGCAATTGATAAACCATTCAATTGGGTATGATGCCTACTTTGTGCAGACTGTCTTCTGTCCCCTGGGAGTTGCAAAATACCTGGCGGGCAATAGCAGCGAACCGGTATTGCAGACGATCCGCGAAGATCGAGCTGCAATGCACGCAGCTCTCCGAGTTATTACTGAAACGTTCGTTAATTTTGCAATAGCTAGCCTGGAACAAGGTGCCAGTGGCATCTTTTATGCCACAAACGGTTGGGCTTCTGAAAGCATGTTAACTGCCGACCAGTACCGTGAGTTTGGTGAGCAGTACGACATGGAGTTCCTGGATGCTATTAAGAGCAGGAGCAAGTTCAACATCCTACATAACTGTGGTACACATATCTACTTTGACCAGCTTGCAACCTATCCAGTGCATGCTCTCAGTTGGGCTGCCACATTGGAGGGCAATCCTGATCTGCGTGAGGGCAAATTGCGTTCTGGCAAAGCAGTAATGGGTGGGATTAGCGAGAAAACGATCCTCAAAAGTGGTAAACCTGACCAGGTACGTGAAGAAGTGACGCGGGCGCTAGAACTCACCGGCGGTAAGCATTTTCTGCTTGCTCCGGGCTGTTCTATACCCCCAGAGACGCCTGCAGAAAATCTGCTAGCTATTCGTGACTCACTCTCTTGACACCTTTTAAGGGATTGGCTATACTCACACGGCAGAACTTTTATAAAGCGTAGAGCTGATGATAATCACGCAGCTACGCTTCTTATTGAATTGAGAAGGCACTTCGCGACTGATGGAGCGACATCAAACAATACGAGCTTATTCCGCGGGAGGTGTCGTTTTTCGTCTTGTCCCATATGACTCAAGGGAGATGAAAAGCATACCAGACTCGTGGCATACCGGGCAAGATGAGGATATGCCTGTAGAGGTTGTGCTTGTGGGGCGTAGTCATTCTGGAATATGGGCATTGCCCAAAGGGACTCCACAACCTGGAGAAACCCTCGAGCAGGTGGCAGTGCGTGAGGTGCAGGAAGAGACCGGTTTGGAGGTACGTTTGATTACCTATATTGGGAATATTTCCTACTCCTTTATACACAATAAGGTACGATATCAGAAACAGGTACGTCACTTCTTGTTCGAGGCGATAGGGGGAGATATTGCTCTGCACGATGCTGAATACGATCGTGTAGCATGGTTTTCCATTCCCGAAGCGTTACGTCGCCTGACTTATCAGAATGAGGTTAATATCCTGTCCCAGGCGCAAGATATTTTACATCGTTGGTTACAGACTCGACAGAAAGAAGGATAAAATAGCCATATGCAGCATACGCCCCGCTATAGGCTCATGCGGCGTATTCTCTACCCCTATAACGGGGAGCAGCCGCTTTCATTGAAGCAGAACTTACGTGTTATGCTCGCATGGATGTTGTTTTTCCCCATTTGCATGTCCTTGTTAACTCTGGCAATAGCCGTTATCGGGTCATATTCCGTACAGAAAATGATAATACTTGTGATTTTTACTTTCCTTTCTGGTGTCTTCATCTTTGGCTTACTTGGTTTACTTGTTGTGACTATGAGCAACAAAGCTGCTCGTTTGCATCAAACATGGAAGATACAAAAAGGTCAGTAATAACCAGTGGAGGTAGTAGCTATGGATCTTAGCGTCGAAGGTAAATCTGAGCGTATTCCCCCTGGCTCGCATATCTGTCAACTCTACAGCAAAGTAATCGAAATTCCGGGAGTGACAGCGCGTTTAATGCGAGTCGGTCTTACGCTGTCGGAAAAGTGTTTATTTGCTGCTGCCCCGGCACAGGTGAATGAATTACGTGAAGAGTTGCAGAAATTACAAATAGATGTAGATAAAGCGATTGAGGCAGGGCAGTTGGTCTTATACGAAGAACGAGAGGACTTTCTGGCAAACGGCAATCGCTTTGACCCATATTATTTACTCTCTTCGCACCAAACATTTATTGCTCAAGCTCTTCGTGAAGGATGGCAGGCCGTACGGATTTCAATTGACATGACCTGGCTTTGCAAAGATATCGCTACTCCTGAACAAATCCTCAAATATGAGGCGGCATCTGATGCCGTTTTTACGTTCCAAAAGGCTCCCATCATTGCATTGATACACTATGATCACAGTAAATTGATCCCCAGCCTTGTCGTAGAGATGCTCAAACTACATCCAATCTCAGTTGTTGGCAAGTATATCAAAAGAAACCCCTATTATTTAAACTCGGAGCAGTACATGCTCAAGATTTTACGAATTAACCGCGAAAAGGAAAAGGGCGCCAGGTAATTCCCTCAGGCCACCCAGATGTTTCCTATAAACAGGATAATGTTTATGATGAGGAATGCCAGTGCAAGGCCAAGATAATACGTATTGAAGCGCGGATTTTTACCCCATACTGCAAGAATGACAAAAATTGGAAAGATAACTATAGTAAGTCGAGGCTGGGAGATCATCGGAATAATAGCGGCTGCCGGAAAGCTGATAGAGAAGGCAGCAAGTGCTAACGCAAAAAGGGCATAATGCAGCGGTATACGCTTCCAGCCATGCCCCAGCACGACCAGAGGTAAGAGCGCAAAGCTATTGTCGATCACATTTAAGACCAGGAGTATGATCGATGGTGATGCAAACATCGTTTCCAGCATCATGCCCAGCGTGTTCCAGGGTAGACTAAAATGTCGCTGCCAGGCTATAGCCTGTTCTGTCTGGAAGATAAATGGGTCGCCTTTCGTATAATACAAGTAGAACATATAGACTACAATTCCAGCGGGAAGTAACATAATAGGGATGAGTGCGTTCGGTTTCTGGAACATGCTATAGTGTTCTCTTTCAGGCGTTAGCCAGAAGTGCTGCATATAAACGCACAGGAATGGTACAGCCAGCATCAGACCAGCAGAGCGGGTAAGAGTCGCTAGAAAACCCAGGAATCCGGCAAGCCACCAATCTAGAGGTTTACCCCGCCTGAAGAGTAAGAAGCAAGCGATACAAAGTAGCACAAAAAGTGACTCTGAATAGCCAGCAAAGAAGAAGAGAGCATACGGGCCAAATGCGAGGTAGATTAAGGCGCGCCTGGCCAGGCGTGATTCGAAATCTTCAGCTAACAAGCAATAGAATAAGACAAGAGCAATATAGAAACACATATTGGCAATAAGTATACCTGCCAGGTAATATGAGCCGGGCCGGATGCTGCCAAGCAATTGACCTCCAAATTGTTGAATCAGGGGCCAGAGAGGAAAGAATGCCACATCCGGGGTATGCTTATATCCCTGTATTGAGATGTTTACATAGGCTTTCACGTCCCAACGAAACCAGGAGAAGAAAAAGGCTTTAAGGCCATAGGGATCGACCTGGTAAGGTTCATTCAACGCCAACCGTTGTTTATACAATGTAATGAACCCAGGCAGCATGAAAATACTCACAAAGCTAACAAGGACAATCATCAGGCGGCTCAATCCAAAAATCCACGCTGCCTCTTTGCAAGTGATTCTTAGTTTTTGTATGTGCATACGTATCAACTATTCGCTTTCAGGTTTTCTGGAATGAGATCAATGCAGCAAGAAGGGCATCTCTAAGGATGCCCTTACATGTCCGCTGTCCTTATACGCTACAACTGTGTTGTATAGCATGACTACTGGTTGAACAACTGGCCCCACGTTCCCTGTATGTTGCTTGTCCCACCAGCTTGTTGTGCGCCTTCAGACTGAGGTGGATGATAGGTCATGGACTGGATGCCGAGGCGGCCAGGCCCAGTAAAGCGGTTGAGTATAATCGAAGCGCCCGCCATCATGCCGCCGATAGCTCCAAGAATACCACCCCCACGCTGAGATCCGGCAACTGTTGTCACTGTCATTTGCACCGACGGATCTTTCCATAACCATGCGCCCGGTTCAACGTCTAATGTTTCGCCTGGTGCCAGCATTTTCTCAAAGACGTTGCCGTATCCATGCAGGACCAACATTCCTTCGCCTCCGCGACAGGTAAACTGGTCGATGAAGAGGCCTGTGCGACTGAAGAGGATGTTAGCCGCGCCTTGTACGAAGGTGAAGCCATAATCGATGTTGCCAGTAGCGAACAGGAATTGGTGCTCACGTACTTCTACCAACTGGCCAGGCTGCAGACGCAATGCCACGATCTGGCCTGGTGCGTCACGTGAGAAGGAGATGTTTCCAGGTCCTTGTGCTTCGGTCAAGAAGATCTGCATACCTGCGAAAAAGCGTTTTGCTAAACCTCTAAGAGATTTGAAGCCGATTTGTACTCCTGGATGCTTCCACAGGAGAATGTGATGTTCGAAGTAGACGGGTAACTGGCTACCTAGCATTACATCTGCCACCGGCACAAGTTGTCCGTCAACGGTAATTGTCATATCTGCTACATGTAGCGGCCCTTTGGGATTGTGTAGTTCAGCTCTTGGCACCTGACCACCGAGCGCCTGGTTACTACTATACTCTTCATACTGGTTAGGTGGTACGTAAGCTCCTTGCGGTGACGCTCCATATTGGTTTTGTGGTTGAGCCTGGGGTGGAGGAGTTTGGCTCATTTGCATGGGCGATCCACAGACACCACAGAACTTCACCCCTTCGGCAACCTGACTTTGACAGCGGGGACAAATCATGTATTGATCTCCTTAGAATTGGCACTATTGGACAGGTTATGAATATCTACTGTCAAACATGAAGAGAAAGCGAGTTTCTCATATTCAGAACAGTAAATATATCTTGCTTGATAATAACATACCGTAGCAAGTATTCTTGTGCATATTTGAGTTGCTTACATGTAATCCGATTTCAACGATAAAGGCAAGCTGAAAAATCAAAGCAGTTTTAAGTCGTTCAGCTTGCCTTTATCTAGTATGAATTTTAGCCGAAAAGCATAATATCATTTGGACACAACAACCCAGGCTCGCTAAGTTGTTTCAGAGCAATCAATGAGTCCGAATGTGTTGGATGACATTATAAGAGCTAGAGTACGAAGCTATCTGCCAAAGGGCTGCGAGTAGTGCCGTTCTCCCGCTTGTCGCTGTTCAGGTTGACCGATTGTTGGCTACCTGTCTGACGGCCGCTTTGCGCATAGGTATTCGTCACGGGGGGAGTGTTTTGCAAATTTTGTAAGCTTTGCAACGTCGATTGTGATTGCCCACTATTGCTTGCATCATTAGCAAGTTGAATGGTCTTCCCCTCAATGACTACTGCAACACCTACCCCACGACGTAAGTCAGCGAGTTGTCGGCGTAATTCTCGGTTTTCGGCCTCTAGAGCATCCATCAACTTTTTCTGCTCAAGTAGCATTTGAGCAATACCTTCAAAACCGGTGCTGGCAGCACGTTCCATCATGGATACCTCCTGCATCATAGGTGTACCTATTACTTCTAGTACAAAATCTCCCACCACAGCTTCCCCTCCTCAAGATTACCTCGTACTCAAAAGAGATACGATTCGATCCCAAATGGCTGCCGCAACACCTGCTTTAGGCATTACAGGCAAATCTTCCATGGTCCCATTTGCATGAAAGATATGAACCTTATTGGTCTCTGATCCAAAGCCGCTATCCGAGCGACTCACATCGTTTGCCACAAGCAAATCCAGGCGCTTTCCGGTGAGTTTAGCGTGTGCGTTTTGAACCAGGTCGCTCGTTTCCGCAGCGAAACCTACACGCACCAGGCGTCGTCCAGACCTTTCATTGCCGGTGTTCCTGTCAACAGAATCCGCAAGTTCTTCCAGAATATCCGGGTTGCGTACCAGTCGTAAGAAAAACCCGTTCTGTTCATCGAGTTCTTGTGATCCACTTCCACTTTTCTTGAGCTTCTGTGTCGCAACTTCTGATGGACGAAAATCAGCCACAGCAGCGCTCATCACAAGCACATCAGCATCGATAACCGCGCCATATACTGCATCTCGCATCTGTATTGCGGTCTCGACTCTCCGCACTTCTACCCCATAAGGTACATCTAATACAACGGGCCCGGAGATCAAAATGACGTGTGCACCGCGATCTCGCGCCTCTGTTGCCAGGGCATATCCCATCTTTCCAGACGAGCGATTCCCTACATAGCGTACCGGGTCAATTGGCTCCTGAGTACCTCCTGCTGTTACTACAACCCGGTAACCAGCAAGATCACCGTTAGATCCAAGTACAACGTTGATAGCCCCAAGCAAGACACTGGTATCAGGAAGCCTGCCTACACCTACTTCCCCTGAGGCCAACCTACCTATCTCTGGCTCTACGATAAACACTCCACGTTCCCGCAACAAGGTAATATTTGCCTGTGTTGCCGGATGCGTGTACATGTTCTGATGCATCGCAGGAGCCAGCAGTAGAGGAGCCTTCGTTGCCACCGCCACCGCAGTAAGCATATTGTCGGCTATACCATGAGCCAACTTCGCGATAGTGTTGGCTGTTGCCGGAACGACCACCAATAATTCCGCTTCCTCAGCCAAGGCGATATGTGTTTCTGCTGCTCGTCCCGACGGTTCCCATAAGTCGCTGTATACAGGCCGATGGCTCAAAGATGAGAATGTCAATGGTCGAACAAATTCATCCGCCCGTTCAGACATAATAACATCAACGAGAGCGCCAGCTTGTTGCAGACGACTAACCAGCTCGACCGCTTTATAGCTTGCGATCCCACCACAGATTCCGACGAGAATGCGCTTATTTAGTAACACCGTTCGCTTGCTCGTTCTCTTAACAACACCTTGCATGCAAGGCCAATGCTGCAATAACACCGGATGATAGTACTAAACAATAAAGGTACCAAGAAGTACCATTGGATTACTTTCGGACATCCTTTCGTTTCAGAAAGTAAGCTGTAGCGACGGCAAAGACGATGATCATAATGCTCAATGCCAACCACATTAACAAAAGGTATTGTATTGCGTCCACCTGACTATAGGTAGAGAATAGAGTGCCATGAAATGTGGGACTATTTCCGAATAGCGTATCGCCATTAAGTTTGTCACTGTGCAAGCCAATCGATGATCCCAGAGCTGCCATCGCCCAACGTATCGGGAAAAGTGCGCTAAGAAGTTGCAGGGGCCATGAATTGAGAGGAAAGATTGTGCCAGAAAAGATTATTTGCGGAATAAGGAGTAGGGGCACAATGGTCATAGCACGGTCGGTGTTTGGCACAAGAGCCGAAACCATCAGACCCATCATCAAGCCAGCAAGTGAGGTTAAGGCAATAGT
>JBKPBA010000549.1:0-5724 GCA_046726675.1 Chloroflexota bacterium | reverse complement strand
GGACTGGGAAAGCCAGTCATAGGGCGAAGGGTGACAGGGGAACCGCTCGAACCTGATGCGGCTACGCGAAATGCGGAGAGGCCAAAGGGAGAGAAGCGGCAACTGGCGAGCCGACTACCTGGAAACTCGTACGGTCGGTTCGCCAGGTGCGCGGAGGGAAAAGGGCCGCGAGAGCGGTAACTCGCCAGCCGCCTATCCTACTTAGCATATCCGTTCCAAAATCCAGAAATAAATCGTCATGTAGGAAACCTTAAGCCTTCTATCTGGTGCGTAGATTGGAAAGAAAAAACTGGTAGAGCCATCATTACCACTCTTTTTTGGAACGGATATGCTAAGTAGCCAGCACAGGAGGATAATCAGTTGTTGGCGAAGGAGCGCGTTTTCTGCCACAAGTTCGGACTTGCTTCTGGCAAGATCTGTCAGCGTCCCCACCATGAGAGAGGTGGCGGTGCCCGGTTTGGTCCAGTTTATGTAGTGGTGGTGAAGCGACTGAAAGCAAAGGCTTGTCAACCGTTTGATGAATATTAAGAATCCCATGCACAGTGTACATTACTCCTTTTGAAGTTGAGCAGATGAATACATTTCGATTTTACTCTTCCTCTGGGGAATCGGCAAGCTGCGAGAGACATGGAAATGTGCTCTTAAAGGCCTGATTGAGCGGACGGATATGATAAGTAACCAGCACAGGCATAAGCTTACCGTGAGTTGGAGGGTGGTTGTAATAAGAGAGAGGCAGCTCTCTCTTCCTTTTTATATTTATAAAAGACGAATTAAGTAGTCAGTACAGGCTTCTCCGCAAGCTCCCATGGAGGCAAACGCGACTCGTTTGCAACACGTGAATCAGAGGAATATGCGAAGGCCACCACATAGCGTAATAAAAGCTCTCACGAAGTGCCGATGTCTCTGCCTAGCGTCTGCTTTTCCAGTTGAGATATGCTGATCCCTACCAACGGAGACCATTCCAAAGCAAGCGATCAGTTTGCCTCTGCTTTGGAATGGTCTCCAAACAGCAGTCCTTCCGCGACATTTTTCTTATTGAAATGGCATTAGCCTCTCGTGGGGGAAGTGACTCATGGGCATTGGTCGTCTACACGCTCCACAATAGTACATTTCTTCCGATGTCGTGATGACTGGTTCATGCTTATCGATCGGAGGAGGAGCCTCCAAGATCAGCATCTGTAGATAGCGTAACGCGCTCTGCAGCGCTTCAAGGAAGGTGGATGCACTGCCGCGTTCTGCATAGCACTCCCAGATATACTTCCCCTCGCGCGAGGTGAGAGTGATAGGGAGTGGCAGGTCCCTGAGCATCGCTATCAATTGCTGTTCATCCGTCGTTCTCTCTCCCTTCTCATCAGTCAGAGAAGCAGCTTGCCAGATGGGCTCCTGGAGGTAGCGTAACGCGCTGTGCAGCGCTTCAAGGAAGGTGGATGCACGTCCATGGGTTGCGTAGCACTCCCACAGATACTCCCCCTTGCGTGAAGTGAGCTTGATAGGGAGCGGCAAGTCCTTGAGCATCGCTATCAATTGCTGTTCATCCATAGTTCTCTCTGCCTTTCTGACTACATCACGCTCGACGAGCACCATGCTTGCATTGATTACAGAGGGCTTTCGGGTCGTCACATAACTCATTCTCCCATCTCTTTGACATCAGGTCCCTAACAGAAGCTCAGAAAATCACTGTAGGCCAATCAGGGTGATCCTGATGGTAACGGTCAATAGGAGACTCTGCCTGTATCGTCAACCCGTATGTTCCCTTGTCCTTCAGACCCCTGGCACGTCTTGGTTCCCCACCTTCCTCATGCCTTCTGCTGCAATGGCCCTCTTCAGTTGATCCACGAGTCGACGATGAGCTTCCGGATGAGAACGTGCCAGTGACTGCAAATCCTCGATCAGCTGATCAATGTCGGCCTGCGTGATACTCTTCTGCTTAGGCCCCTTGATGGTGGCAACAGCCCCTTACACCTGCTCAGAGAGCTGACGAAACGCTCTCAAAGCGATCAGCTCCTGGGGTGTGAGTTCGTGCTGCGGGAGGTGGGCAACGAGCACATCGAGAACGCTGATGATCTTTCCGAGTTGCTTTCCATAGCTGCCAACCTGGTTGAGCACATGGTTCTCGACCTCTACATCTTCAGCATTGTAGGTGATGAAGAACTGGGGATTGAAGAACCGTTGCCAATTCGTCACGGGGTTGTAGTTTTTGAGCGTGTCGTAGTATTGAAAGGCATCCTGGAAAGGAAACCACATCTCTTGCGGATCTTTCATGCTGTCATCCTTCTCTAGACCTCGTCACCATACGCCTACGGCCTCGAATGGTGAAGGTCCTCTGCATTCAAGTGCGATGTTGCTTTGCACTACGTTTCCTGCTCAACTTATGAGTTGCCAAAGTAAAGTATAACACGATTCTGTTGCATTCTACAGCCAGACGCAGCGGATAAGAAGGACTGTGAGACGACTGTGAGATGAGAGCTCTTCAACAAGAAGACACACCAGGAGGAAGAGGGATGGTCTCTGGTCATTCGGGACTGCTTCGTGGCCTCGAAAGCCGTTCCGACTGAGCTGCGCGTTTGTGGCGGAGGAGCCAGTAGCAACATCTGGTGCCAAATGCTTGCCGACGTCACCGGCTTGCCGACAATTCGTTCGTCCGACAGGAAGGTTGGCGCGAAAGGTGCCTTCATCTGCGCCCTCGTCGCCACTGTGGCCGAGTCGGACTTCGCGCATGCCGCGCACTCCTACAACAAGGCTCGCGACCTCTTCGTGCCGGATCAGAATCGCAGTGCTCGCGACACTCAGATGTACCAGGAGTTTCTCGAGATGCGTGATATCGCTGCCAAGGGCTGGCAGCGACTGGCCAACTCGCGCGCCAGGATGAGCGAATCATGAACCGCTGCGATTTGCATTGAGCTGGCTGGACAGAGCTCTTTTCAATATGTGATAATGCGAGAGTGTGTCCTTTGTCAGTGTATGGAGTGGAGGTGCAAATGACCGATCATATGACTGGTTCAGAAGGCGCATGGCTTGGCTTCGATCTGGGAACCCAAAGTGCCCGTGCGATGGCAGTGTCGGCCACTGGCGAAGTCCTTGGCCTAGGCTCCCAACGGCTCACAAGTCGGCGTGATGGTCCCCGGCACGAGCAAAACCCTGAAGAGTGGTGCAGTGCGATCGCTGCCGCCTGCCGCATCGCCCTCAAGAACCTGCCTGCCGCATCGATCCACGGAGTCGCCGTTGATGGCACGTCCGGCACGATCCTTCTCATGGATCGCGCTGGCAGGCCACTCACAGCAGGGCTCATGTATGATGACACCCGTGCGGTTGACGAGGTGCGGCGTGTCAGTGAAGTAGGAGCTGCTGTGTGGGCTTCTCTGGGATACCGCATGCAGCCGTCGTGGGCGCTGCCGAAGCTGCTCTGGCTGCTGCATGCGGATCGGGATCTGCCAGCGGGTACACGACTCGCCCACCAAACGGACTGTATCAATAGGTGGCTCATCGGCCATGCTCTTCCAACGGACACGAGTACGGCCTTAAAGACGGGGTACAATCTCATCGCAGAGACCTGGCCACACGAGGTCTTCGCCGCACTTGGCGTGCCTGAAGAAATCTTGCCCGACGTGGTCCTCTCTGGCACGCAGCTTGGGACCGTGTGTCGAGAGGCGGCAGCACTGACGGGTATTCCTGAAGGAACGCCCGTTGTCGCGGGCATGACGGACGGCTGTGCCGCCCAGATCGGTGCGGGTGCCTTGCGCGTGGGGAGCTGGAATGCTGTGCTCGGCACGACCCTTGTCCTCAAGGGAGTAGCGGAGAAGCTCATCCAGGACCCTGCTGGAGTCGTGTACTCGCATCGTTCTCCCGACGGCGGCTGGCTTCCCGGCGGGGCTTCCAGCACAGGTGCGGGAGCACTCACCACGTATTTTCCGGGTCGCGACCTTGACGCGCTCGGCGCGCAAGCGGCACAGCGAGAACCTGCCAGTGTTGTTGCGTATCCTCTCGTCTCACGCGGGGAGCGCTTCCCTTTCCTGGCGCCCGAGGCGGAGGGATTCATCTGCGGGGAGCCGACTGACGAGATCGACCTGTATGCTGCCCTGCTCCAGGGTGTGGCGTACATTGAGCGGCTGTGCTTCGACGCTCTTGACCTGCTCGGTGCTCCCACCGATGGCGCACTGATGTTGAGCGGTGGTGGAGCGCGCAGCCAGTATTGGTGCCAGCTTCGCGCTGACATTGTGGGCCGACCGATCCACCTCCCTGAAAATGCTGAGGCCGCGCTAGGTATGGCCATCCTTGCTGCCTCTGTCGGTCGCAAGGTCTCTGATGTTGCCACAGAGATGGTACGCATCCGTGAGGTGATCGACCCGCGACCGAACCTCACGGGGTGCTTCAACGAGCCCTATGTTCGGCTCATCGAAGAGTTCGAGCAGCGGGGGTGGTTGCAGCCGGGTCTGGCAGAACACGCCCGCAGGAGGGTGAAGCAGTGACACATCTTCTTCTCGTCGGTCATGGTGAGACCAGCTGGCAGACTGAGAATCGCTCTGCTTATCGGGTACTGCCATAGGATATGGTGGATAATTCGACTAGCCTTGAGACCGCATGTCGGGCTGGTATTCCCTTCATTCACCCTGCTTGATCGGCTGCTTCATCCACTCGTTTCCCACCTGTGGTGCTGCCATTGGAGATGGTGGATAAATCGACCAGCCCTCTCCAAACCCACTTCGGGCCGGTTTTTTGTCATGAGGCAGTCCAGCCAGGCCTTCTCTTCTCAAAGTGAGGCTCCATACGAGTTTTGCTGCGGGCACCTTCACCCATCTCCCCGCGACCTGATACTTACCCGCCTCTGGCTTCTGCCTCTCAAGCGGAAACCGGCGGCAATGGGCAAGAGAGCACCTCGCGCGCCGTCCATCGTCGGTTCGTTCTTCCTGCTGCCATCGCTGGTGTCCGTTGCCGATAGCGTTGCGCTAGAAGCTTGCCACCTCGCTCTCGTGGCTGCGCGAGCGCTACTCGCAGCGATTCGTGAGGACGCACAAAATGATAATACGCGCGCCACCATTCCAGATGAGCTAACAAGTGTGGTGACTGCTGAGCCGTAGCCCAGGTGCGACGAGCCAGTGCTGCCACCCCATGACGGACTGTCAGATTCACCCGCTCAATAAAAGCCGTGTTCAATCGCCCAGTGAAGCCCATCTCCTGCAAAGCGATCTTGAGAGCGGTATCTGTTCCAAGGCGCATGATGTGCCTCACCCGCACCAGCTTGCGCCGCTGGTAGCTTTTCTTCACTTGGCCATAGATCAGTCCTTCTGCCACTTGCCACCGGAGTATTTTCCGCCCTCGGCGAGCCACCCGGAGCCAGTGTCCAAAATGGGCCGTGAGCGCATAGAAGTACAGATTGAGCCCATCACTGGTGAAAAGAGGGACGCAGCCAGGTGCCAGGATGTGCCGCAAGGAGTGAATGAACGTATGCGCCGACAGTTGCGTGCGGGGTCCCACATGCAAGACAGGAAGAATTTTCGAGAGGGGATCGATGGCCAGCCAGAGCCAGAGCACCTGCCTCTGGCTGCGGAGCCGTGTGCGCAGTTCGTCTAACTGCAGGTGGGGGAGGCTCTCTCCCAGACACTTTTTCCAAGGAGCCAGTAAAGCACCTTTGACACTGCCTGAAAGCCAGCTGTGTTAAAAGCGCAAGGCAAACCGCCAGCCCGTGTTCGTCTTCTGGAACGGTAAACAATGCCTCAAAGAGGCTCG
>JBKPBA010000548.1:0-4805 GCA_046726675.1 Chloroflexota bacterium | reverse complement strand
CCTATGTTGAGATCTTAAGGGCAGAGCTTTCTGCCAAACCCTCACAGAAGTTAGTCGACCTGGCAGAGATTCTGCGGAGCGCCTCTATTCCTCTCGGCCCGCACAATGAGATCGGGAGGCACATATCAACCCCGCGGCCATTGCTCGAGATTCCTTTTGTGGGGCGAGGAGCAGAATTCAGCAGACTCATGATGCTCTATGAGCATGCTTGCAACGGTCAACCACAGGTTGTACTGCTGGAGGGTGAAGCAGGGATCGGTAAAACGCGCCTGGCTGGAGAGTTTCTCAACCTGGTGAAAGCCCAGGGAGCGAATGTACTCGAAGGAAGGTCGATCAAAACATCGCAGCGCCTGCCGTACCAGCTCCTGCTAGATTCACTCCACACCCGCCTGAAAAAGGAAAGGGACCTACGTCAACTGATGGACGAGCCCTGGCTGGCCGAGCTCTCCCGACTGCTCCCGGATCTGCGCTGTCGGTATCCCGGCCTGCCTCCTCCGACTATCAACGGGGCCTTTGCATCCTCCCGACTCTTCGAAGCGCTAGCGCGCCTCTCTCAAGCGTTAGCCTCACAGGCACCTCTCCTCATTTTTGCCGACAACGTGCAGTGGACTGACGCCGCAACCCTGGACGTGTTCCAGTATCTAGCTCGCTACTGGAGGGAGCATAGGACGCCCGCCCTATTGCTGCTGAGCAGACGCGCCGAAACTCGGGACATGGGATCGCAGATGTCCGAATGGCTGGCGGCCCTCAGTAGCACCATCTCTGTGACGCGCCTGCAACTGGGTCCCCTTTCTGCGCAAGACATCCGCCAGATTGTTGGCGAACTAACGGGTACTGAAAGACTGCACCCACCGCTGCAAGGAGAACACGCTCGCTTTCAGCCGTCTGCGCAGCCTGTCCAGACCCCTGGAAGCCTCCTTTGCCTCGAACGTTTCGCCGCGTGGCTGTTCGCAGAAACGAGAGGGCAGCCTTTCTACTTGAACGCGCTGCTCCAGATGCTGCTTGAACGCGGCATCCTGGTTCCCCGCTTGATAGCGGGAAGCGGTTGGGTATTTGAGCCGCAACCCTCGATCCTTGAAGTCATTCCACCTGGTAGCATACTTCCGACGGCCGTATGTGAGATGATTCAGCTTCGCCTGGCCCGACTTTCGTCCCCTGCCCGCGATCTGCTGGTAGCAGGCGCGGTGCTCGACCATGACTTCACCTTTGAGGAGCTCTGCCAGGTTGCCCAGCTTGGACCTCAGGAGGGACTTGCTGCTCTGGATGAATCCCTGCAGAGTCTCCTGCTGCATGAGTCGAACAACCGTCGAGAAGGTAGAAGAGGGGTTTCCTACCACTTTGCCGACGACAAGATCCGCGAGGTGGTCTACGCAGAAGCTGGCGATGCCCGCAGGCGTGTTTTCCATGCTCGGGCACTCTCAGTCTTGAAGAACGTGGACACAAGTGTTGTAGAGCTAGACCAACACATGCTCGAGGATGGATCAGCAGCGCTCACACATCGCTAGTCAAGAGCGAGTTGTAAGAAACCTTTTTCTTCTCAAAGAAGAAAGATGATATGATATAACCACTCAGGGTAGTGTATAATCTTTCATTCACAGGAGGACTGACGCGGAAGAGCCTAAAGAAAAGTGTGGGTAGATACATCAAACTTTTCTTTTATAAGTAGGCAACGTTCTGCTTCAGACAGTCAGCTCTTTCTCAACAAACGCTTCTTTTGTTTTTGAAGGAGTTAGACAAACGCATTTTTCAACGCCCATCGACTATACTAGTTCTAGCACACGACGCTCTGACTGAACGACAAGGATTCCTTCCTGCTTCGTCTGTTTCGTGGTACGTGCGAGAGCCGTTCTCACGTCACGTCATCCGGCGAATTAAGAAATACTACTTGTGTTTCATGCATACGGTCGATGAAAGGAGAGCAGGTCTATGAGTGAAAAGAGCCCAGAAGAAACCCTGATGACAAGCTGGGCCGACGCACAGCAGAAGATGCTCGAAGGTTGGCTGGATCTTTTGCAGGGGGCCGAGCAACCATCGCGCAAAATGGTCTGGAGCGAAACTGTGAAGGCCTGGCAATCGACGGTGCAAGAGACATTGGATACCCAGGCCAGGTGGTTGCGTGACTGGACCGGGCGCGTCCAGGTCACATCAGGAAGCCCGACCGAGCTACGCAAGAACGTGCAACAGGCGCAGGTGCTGCTCCTGTGTTGGACAGAAGCCCAAAAGCAACAATGGCAGGGCTGGTTCCATCTTATCCAGCACCTTGGGCCGCTCCTTGAAGCTGACTTCCAGATAGATGAGCACCTGCTCTCTAACTTGCAGGAAAGCGGACAGGCGATGATCAACGCGCAAACCGAATGGGTGCGGCTCTGGACGGCAGACGTGCTTGATCAGTAAGGGAGGTCTTTGACCAATGCGTTGATTCTGGTATTACCGTTCGAGCCAGCGACCTGAAAGGTAGGTGTGCCTTTCAAGCTACTACTCATATTTTTGAATCATGGAGGGAACTGCACGCGCGTTGCTCTCCTCCACGGCTCGCATTCAGATGTCATTGTTAGAGGACTACCAATGAGGAGGAAACGACCTTGAGTGTTACGACAGAGAAGAAGCTTCCGCAGGCCAATAGCGATTTCTACGCCATTGGCACGACCTTGAGCGAGGAAGACCAGGACTTTCTGCGGCGGGTCCGGGCCTTCCTGGAGGCAGAGGTTGCCCCCGTTATCACAGAGTATTGGGTTCGTGAGGAATTTCCGCATCAACTCCTCCCCAAGCTGGCAGAACTGCACATCATGGGCCTGTCCTACCATGGGTATGGGTGTCCAGGCAAGAGTACGGTGCTGGATGGCATGCTGATGATGGAACTGGCGCGGGTGGACAGTTCGATTGCTACGTTCAGGGGCGTCCACAGCGGGCTGGCCATGGGCTCAATTTACCTGTGCGGCTCAGAAGAACAGAAACAGCGCTGGCTGCCGCCCATGGCTCGCATGGAGAAGATCGGTTCCTTCGGGCTGACCGAGCCGCTGGTTGGATCTGGAGCGTCGGGCGGCTTAACCACCACCGCGCGGCGCGACGGGGATACCTGGGTGCTCAACGGCCAGAAGACGTGGATCGGCAACGCCACCTGGGGTGACTTGACCGTGATCTGGGCGCGTGACCTGGCGGATGACCAGGTGAAAGGCTTTATAGTCGAGAATAGCACCCCTGGCTTCAAGGCCGAGAAACTCAAGAACAAGATCGCCTTGCGCGTGGTGCAGAACGCGCTCATCACGATGGAAGACTGCCGAGTGCCGGAAGCCAACCGGCTCCAGAAAGCGAACTCCTTCCGCGACACGGCCGCCGTCTTGCGCATGACCCGGGCGGGTGTTGCCTGGGAAGCGATTGGCTGTATGGTGGGAGCCTACGAGTTTTCCCTCAAATACGCCCAGGAGCGGGAGCAGTTTGGTCGTCCGATTGGTCGTTTCCAACTCGTGCAAGACCTGCTGGTGCGCATGCTCAGCAACATCACGGCCTGCCAGTGCCTCGTGATGCGCCTGTCGCAAATGCAAGATGCCGGGATCATGAGGGACGAACACGCTTCGCTTGCCAAGGCCTACTGCACCGTGAAGATGCGCGAGTCGGTAGGCTATGCCCGCGAACTGTTGGGTGGCAACGGAATCCTGCTGGATCACCAGGTGGGGCGCTTCGTAGCCGATGCCGAAGCGATTTACTCTTATGAAGGCACCCGCGAAATGAACACACTCATTGTAGGCAAGGCCATCACGGGTTTCAGCGCTTTTGTGTAGGCACATCGGAGGGGGAGGGCACACATGGCTATCAGCGGTTACAGTTTAAGCACCATCACGAACTTTGTGGGACAGGAACTGGGAGTCACCGGGTGGAGGACGATTGACCAGGAGCAGATCAATCAGTTCGCAGATTTCACAGGGGATAACCAATGGATTCACGTAGATGTAGAACGGGCCAGGCGAGAAAGCCCCTTTGGTTCGACCATCGCCCATGGTTTTCTGACGCTCTCATTGGCCGCCTCCCTGCAGTACGAACTGGGGATTCTCCCGGACGGCGTTTCCGGAGCGCTCAATTATGGACTTGAGGGGGTGCGCTTTCTTGCGCCCGTGAAAGCAGGGGCGCGCATTCGAGACCGGGTGGTGCTCGTGGCGGTGGAACCGCGGGGCAAAGGGCGCCTTCTGCTCAAAACGCGCAACACCATCGAAATCGAAGGAGAAACCAGGTCGGCCCTGATCGCTGAGGCGCTCTCGCTGCTGTTCCTGGATGACTAGTCAAACGTCCTCTGGAGGTACAACAGCACCATAGGATGTGGTGCGAGTACGGCACAGCCCAAGGCGTAGAGCCAGGAAACTGCGTAGTGATCCACTCGAAATATGAGCCGGGATGAATGGAAAGAGGAATAAATCTCAGCAGTCCTCTTGACAAACTTTGCATATATATGTAAAATGCATATAGATGACTTTGACACATCGCCGTAGTACGGCAAGTGTGTCAATGATGAAGGGCCGTGTTTGGATGAGCGCAATAGAAAGCAATCTGGTTGTGATTCGGCCGTAAGGAACCAGGCTCATGCAATCGAGCCAACAAGAGCTGGCGTGCAATAACGCTACAACGTACAGAAAGGAAAAGAAAAACATTGGCTAAAAACGACGTATCAGAGGCGACACAGAATTTAACGACAACAGTTCAAGAGGAAAGCAGGGCCATTATCAACAGCGCATATGAAGCCCGGGAGTTGAATCTCCAATTCGCACAGAATACTCTTGAAAACGGAATTGAGGTATTGAAAAGCAGTGCTGAAG
>JBKPBA010000547.1:0-5921 GCA_046726675.1 Chloroflexota bacterium | reverse complement strand
AATTGACCAATGGGTACAATGGACACTCGAACAACACCTTTAATGGAGAAGAGCAGCAGCATGAGGCTGAGCAACCCGCTGGAAAACAACATTGGCTCGCGCGTATGCTGCATATTTCCCCGATCAAAAGCCGCTAATTTGCTATTATAAAACTGCTCCTAACTAACGTTTAAGTAGTTGCTATTCAGAGCAATGTAAATATTTTGACCTCTTCCTAATTGCCTGTTGATGTGCTATAGTGCGCTTAATGCACCCTTAGTATAGTATAAGCAAGTTCACACTGTATCAGTGAGCCAGTAAACAGCCCTACAGCTTAAATACTGATACACTTAGAGCAATGGGTTATCCTGACCAATATTTCACACCAGTTCTATCTGGCATATACAGAAGAGGTTAAGATGCGTTTCTGCTTTATTGTTGAAGAGCAATATCGAAATGATCCTATGCCGATGGTTATCGCAGAACAACTTCTCCAATGGGGTCACGATGTTGACCTGCTGGAACCACAAACAGCAGTCACCTGTTTATCTGAACTTGCAGAACAAGGCTACGATGCATACGTCCTCAAATCACTGGCAGATGGCCCTGGTCTAAGTATTCTGGAAGCAGCAGAAGCAATAGGTATCCCGACTATTAATAATTCACGTTCTATCCGCCTCGTACGAGACAAAGCAGTAGCGGCAGCATTTGCGCGTGCGCATGGGTTACCTATACCTCCTACCTACTTTGTTGCTCACCCGCGCTTACTCAGGCAAATTCCCGTCGAGGATTACCCCCTCGTTGTCAAACCAAGCAATGGAAGTTCCTGCAAAGGCGTTTATCTGTTGAATAGTCCCGCAGATGTGACTGCCTTAGAGATAGCTGAAACTACTGACAGTTTCTTTCTTGCGCAACGCTACGCAGAAAATACCGGCTTTGATATGAAGGTCTATGTGACAGGACGGGAGGTCTACGCAGCCGTAGCCAAAAAATCACCCTTGCATCCTGACATGGAAGAGCGCTTCGTGCCACTAACCCCACAAATTCGCAAGCTGGCTTTACAAGTCGGTAAGCTTTTTGGTCTGGATATCTATGGACTGGATATTGTCGATACACCCCAGGGACCGGCGATAGTAGATATCAATGACTTTCCTAGTTTTGGGGGAGTGCCAAGGGCAGTCGTACGAGTTTCAGAGTACGTGCTGCACGCTGCAAAACGTGCTGAAATGCAACGATTAGCGCGTGTTGAGCGAGCACAACGCCGTCGACAGGCTTTATTAAGGAGTTAATATATGGATATCTGTCTGATAATGGATAACCCAGAAACACCACATCATCCCGTTATAGGAGTAGCACTACAACAACTAAGTGCTACACATAATGTCAGGCTATTAGATGTACGCTCACTTACAGATGTTGAAGCTATTGCAGAAGAAGAGAAACACCCGTTGGCAGATCTCTACTTACTGAAATCGCATGCGCCCCAGGCATTAGCAGTTGCTTATGCTCTGGAACAGCAAGCAGCGCTAGTTGTAAACAGTTGGGCCTCATCCGTTGCATGCCAGGATCGGGTGCTGATGGCACAACGTATGCGCGATGCAAATCTGCCCTGGCCTTTTACACGAAGTTTTTCTACTCTGGGAAGTTTGCTCGCAGACCGCGAAATGCTAGCAAGCCTGCCTTTCCCGCTGATTATAAAAAGCTACTATAGTCACCGGGGCGATCTGGTAGATAAGATAGATAGTATCGATCAATTAGAGGCTCTTGCGGCAGAATGGAGTCAGGAGCCGATCGTCTTGCAAGAATTCGCTGCTGGAGACGGTTGGGATATCAAAATGTGGGTGATCGATCGTCAGATCTTCGCTGCACGCCGGCGCACACCTCTGGAGCCAAACGCCTCCAAGGAAGACTTTCCGATTTCGCCGGAGGAGTTACCTTCTGCATGGGCGCATATAGCAAAGGAGATCGGACGTGTTTTCAATATGAGACTTTACGGCATTGATCTATTGATTACTGAGCATGGACCTATGATCGTAGATGTCAATGGGTTTCCGGGTTTTCGTGGCGTACCTGGAGCCGATAGCGCACTGGTAGACCTGGTGGAACATATAGCGCAGGAAAGAAAGGCTGGAGCATGAGCGTGGATATTTCTGATGCAAATACCAATTTATCTATAGTAGACCTTCCGAACATCGTTACCCTGCTGTACCAACGTGCGGATCGGCATCTGTTGCCGGGTGCGCAAGGAACGCCAGGGCTGTTTGTGCGCTACTTGCGCCGCAAGCCTGCGCGAGGACTTGCAGTCATTTACACAGTAGATGAATTAGGACGTGCCAATAAGGCGCACTCCAATGATCCTAACCGCTCAGTCAGTCTGACACTCGATGAGCAGGCGCTCGATGGCGCTCGCATTCGTTTCACTAAAGCCCAGGCACAAGAAGCTCCGCTTGAAGTGCAGGAGACAGGCGTGCTACGCGCTAAGGATATTGGTCTCTCAGTCCAGGCATTTCCTGCTGATAGCAGCCTACCCGCATTGGCAGTAAGCTGCGATACTACTCCACAGAGTGTGCTATTCGAGGCTTTGCAATCTGCTGCTCGCGTCCAACTTGGCGATGATACCTGGCAACTTGTCTCTGCCAGTGCAGTACCAGTACGCTACAAACCCGCTAATCGCTGTGTTATTCGCTACCATCTTGCCCTAGAACATGGAAAGGATGATGGAGCAACAACCAGACACCTGACTCTATTCGGCAAGGTCTATGCAGATCCGGAACAAGCACGCAGCGTACAGGCTTTGCAGCAGCGACTCTATGATGAGCAGGCCAGTAGAACCTCAGAGGCGAAGGACATGCAAAGCGACGAGCAAACACCTGTAATAATACAAGGTGCCAGTTCACCTCTCCTACCACGCCCACTCGGGATGATCGAATCGCTCGGACTGACTTTTAATGCGGCAGTGCAACCATCGAACTATCATGAGCAATTGCTGACGGGTACTCGCGCTCTGCGACCAAGGATGGAGAAAGGAAAAGGGGGAGAGATTACGGAGTTGGTGATACCGACTGAGGAACTTTGGCTTACAGCCATTGCCCTGGCTCGATTGCATACCAGTATGGTTCGTCCCGACGAGAAAGCTCCACGCACAGGAGCAAAAGAAGCGAAACGAGCTCGCGAACGCGCATCCCTGATAGCGGGCCACAATCCAGCACAGTCTGAAGAGGTACTGAGACTGGCAGACCAGCTTGCAACTCGCTTAGAGGCGCTCCAACCAGATATCTACCGGCCAGCACATGGTGGCTTTAAGGCCAGTCAGTTGCTCTTCCATAGTCACAAAGTGTTCGTTGTTGATTTTGATGGTTTTTGTTTGGCAGATTCAGCGCTTGATGTCGGTTACTTTCTAGCTTACCTGCGCCCAAGCGGACTCTGGTATCATCTTCCCGGTATGATGCCATGGTTCAAGGCCGCGGCAGAAGTGTTTACCACTACCTACCGCCAGGCAATGCTTGAACTTGGCGTTTCGGAAGCAGCTGTCGACGGCATCTTGCAGCGTTCAAAGCTTTACGAAGCTGCACTCTTATTCAAAATTGCAACTCGACGGGTCAATCGTCTAAATAGCCCCCGACCTAAAGAGTTAGCAGCTATGCTAGAGGAAGTTTCAGTATGCCTATCAACTTAAAACCGGGAGGCTTTCAATCATCATGGCTAAATTTCTGTTCCGTTTGAAGCACGGAGGCAATTCCAATGACCCGTTTCCTGTTTCGTAACCTTAAAGGTTACCGCTTCCTGGTTATAATCGCTGTTCTGATGACATTTGCACAGGTAGGCGCCGACATCTTACTCGCACTCCCGGTTCTGTGGATCTCTAATAAGATACAGTCTTCCCTTAATCCTGTTAATACTATAAAAAATCCCAATCCACCTGCGTTTCTTGATCCACTCATTAGTCCTTTTAATCACTTCGCTTCACCGCAAGATCAAGCAGTTTCAATCGCACATGGCGTACCAACTACCATTGGTGTTATTTTCTTCTCAGTAACAATGTTGCTGGTACTGAGCATAGTGAGCGCACTACTGGCTTACATTGGGCTTTACCTCGCCTCCTTTATCGCGCAAAACCTGACCGCGAGATTGCGCAGGCAGCTTTTCGAACACCTGCAGCGCTTGAGCCTGGACTGGCACGGGAAACAAAAGAAAGGTGATCTCGTTCAACGGGTTACTGGCGACATTGCGAATATCGAGAAACTTGTTACAGACGGATTGGTCGATCTGATAGCAGCAGCATTATATGTTGTGGGTATCGTTACCGTTATGTTGCTCGTCAATTGGCAATTTACGCTGATTTCTATTGTCATTGTACCTGCCCTGGCTTTCATCGTCCTTGGCTACACGACAAGTATCAAAGCGGCATCGAAAACAGCAGCCAAAGCGGCTGGGCAAGTAGCTAACGTTGCAGCAGAGGATATTGGAGCCATTACAGTACTTAAAGCTTTCACGCTTGAGGAGCGCGAGGCTGTACGCTTTAATAAGTATGTCGGCAAGAATCGTGAAGCGGGTCTACGTGCAGGTGGTTTACAGGCTCAATTCACTCCGCTTGTTGGTATTCTACTGGCCATAGGCACCGCCATCATTCTTGGTGTAGGAGCATATGTCGCAGCAGGTAATAATTTCTCTTTATTGTTGCTCACTATTCCAAAGTTTTCAATCACAATAGGCACCTTGTTTGTGTTTCTCGGTTACCTTAAGATGCTCTATCAACCATTTCGCGACTTCTCGAAGCTAACAAATCTGCGCACAAGCGCCTCTGCCGGAGCAGAGCGTATTCAGGAAGTGATGGATGCAGCTCCAGAAGTAGTTGAGAGCACAACAACGTATCGCGGCCCGACAAAATTCAAAGGTGACATCTCTTTTGAGCGTGTCATCTTCGGCTATACTCCAAATCGTCCCATCCTCAAGGGCATCAACCTGCATATCCCTGCTAGCAGAAAAGTAGCTCTCGTTGGTCTTTCAGGAGGCGGTAAAACAACATTGGTCAAGCTGATTTCTCGCCTGTATGAAATTCAGAAGGGAGCTGTCAGAATCGATGGTGTGGATAATCGTATGTATCCACTCTCGGTATTACGTCAGAATGTGAGCATGGTATTGCAGGACAATGTACTGTTCGAGGGGACCATCCGCGAAAATATCGAGATAGGCAAACCAGGAGCAAGTTTTGAGGAGGTCATCGATGCTGCGAAAAAAGCGCACATGCATGACACCATCATGAGTTTACCCGATAAGTACGATACGGAGGTACGCGAGCAAGGCAAGAATTTCTCCGGCGGCCAACGCCAACGCCTGGCGATTGCGCGCGCAATCTTGCGCGATTCACCTATCCTGATCCTGGATGAGCCTACGGCAGCTCTAGATGTGGAGGCGGAGGCAGAGGTTATGCATGCGCTTGATACACTGGTTGTAGGACGTACCGTGCTGATGATCTCACATCGCCTCAGCACACTTGGTAATGTTGACGAGATCATTGTGCTTAAGGAGGGACTCATCGCTGAGAAAGGTACGTTCAAAGAGTTAAAGCGTAGAGGAGGCGTGTTTGCTAGCCTCCTGGAGGAACAAAACCGCTACAATGTGGATCGCGACGGGGACAAATCGATCATTCGCTCAGCGTTCATGCCCATACCAGCGGCTGCACGACCATACCAGGGTCCACCTCCGCCAGCGCCTGTGCAACATAGGCCTGGGATGCCTCCTCAACCTGCTGCTGCTCAACAATGGCCTGGCACGCCTCCTTCACCAGTTCCAATACCCCCGGCATCTGGTAATGGTGGTCGGGCTGGCCGTGGTGGAGTATATGCTAATACTGGCAGGCAACCAGCAGCATTTAATCAGAAAGCACATGTGTTAGTTGAACTAGATGGGAAAATTGTCGGCGAACGAAAACTCGATAAACC
>JBKPBA010000546.1:0-7217 GCA_046726675.1 Chloroflexota bacterium | reverse complement strand
CTCTTGGGGTTTTGGGAAAGGTACGCGCCCAGGTTTTCGAGCTTCTCGGCTAACTCTTTACTTGCTTAAAAAAGGAGAAAATAGCATGCGTGATCCCAGTGAAGTTTGGACGGGCAAAGCCAGCAGCTACGATCGGGCGCGCCCGACGCCGCCACCGGCTTTGCTCGATCTGCTGACGCAGGTGATTCACCTGCCGCATCCTGCCCTGGTGGTGGATTTAGGTAGCGGGACCGGACTGTCCACCGCGATCTGGGGGGAGCGGGCCGAACGGGTGATTGGGATCGAACCCAATGCTGACATGCGGAAAGAGGCCGTCCACAAAGTCGAGGACAATCCCTACGCGGCACAGATCGAGTGTCGAGAGGGGCTTGCTCATCAGACGGGCCTGCCTGATGGGTGTGCTGATATCGTCACTGCTGCCCAGGCGTTCCACTGGATGGAACCGACGTCGACCCTAGCCGAGATCGCTCGTATCCTGCGACCCGGAGGACTCTTTGCTGCGTATGACTATGATTGGCCCCCAACAATCAATTGGGAGCTTGATCGGCTCGCCCAGGAGGTTAGTAGGCGCCTGGTGGAGCTTGTCCGGGAGCGCGGACTGGCTCAGAACCTCAAGATCTGGCCGAAGGACAAGCATCTCGACCGCATGCGCGAGAGCGGCCACTTCCGCTTCACTCGTGAGGTGTTGCTTCATCATATCGAGCAAGGAGACGCGGCACGGTTTCTTGAGATGATGCGGAGCAATGCGTTCAGCAGCCAGTTCCAGTTCACCGAACAAGAGATCGGTTTTGATCGCCTCACGCGCGCTGCGTTCCAATCTCTAGGGTCCGAACCAGTCCCCTGGTATTTGAGTTACCGAGTCCGCATCGGTGTCAAGTGAGTGCGGGGATGTGAAAAAGAAAGCCCATCGTGCTTTGCCCGCATGACGGGCTTTTCTCTCTTCTTTCCTTGAGCGTATCTAGTTGCGCAACCCGTGGGTTCATCCTTGCTGTCCAGCTCTGGCGGCAACGTAGACAAGCAGGATCCGTGAGGCAATAATGCTGTCAACCAGGGAGAAAAACCATGTCCCTCCTTCATCTCTCAAGGTGATAGTGGACAGGCACGCATTGGAAAGGAAGACAAAGCCATGTGACAGACGACTCAGATCACTATCGAGCACATTGCCGTAGCATCAAACCGGTCTTTTGAACCGGTCACCCAGTCACTGGAAGCACAACTGGGCCTGGCTGTGAACTGGCATGCGATTGGGCGACAATTGCTGACAACCCATGCCTCATGGGAGCAGGTCACCGAGCTAGCGCAGGCACTCATCGGACCAAGCGGTTTTACCATCTTCAGTAAGATTGAAGAAGGAGTCTTGCTCCGCCTTTAACGAACTGGTTTGTTGATAAGATCACCGGGTCGAAAACGGAGCGCTTTCAGATCCTGACAAAGCGGGATTGCAAAAGGCAGCCGCCCTTTGCAATCCGGTTTCAAGCAGGTCCTTTCAACTCTCCAGCCGCCACAACCGGCCCTGTAGGCACATTCTTACTTGCCACCGGACCAGGCTCTCTACTCACAGCAGCAACCTGATAGCCAGCGATAGTACCTGGATAGATCACGCTTGCAACACCGTTCTCCATACTAAGCAGCCCGATACTCGTGGGTTGTTTACCGTGAATCAACCAGCCCTGGTAGACCTGTGTTCCATGCAGTTGCGGAAGCCCCTCGATGACCAGTAACGTAATATTTTGCTTTGGCAGATAGATTAATTTACCCGATGCCCCACTACCATGAAGTCCATAAGCTAGAGCTACTTGATGTTGAAGAGAAGCAACCTCCTTCTCGAGTGAATTGTTCTGCTGCTGAAGCGAGCTATTTTGTTGCCGGAGCGAAACATTCCACACGGCCATTCCACCAAATAGCAATAACACCAACACTGCCGCAATCGCCAATAACTGCGTGCTCCAACTCCGCCTTTGGCGCTGGCTTCTATTTATTGGCACAGGTTGAGTTGGTGTACTCTCCTTACGGATTGCTTCAAATAGTCGATCTTTCAAAGCTGCTGGTGGATTCACCTGCTTGACAGAATAAGGCAACAAATCTACGACCGCGCGTAATTCCTGCAAACGACGTGTGCAAGCTGCGCACTCTGCCAGGTGTGCCTGTGCTGCCTCACGTTCGGCAGGCGTAACAGCATCAAGCGCATATGCGCCTGAAAGTTCTTCGAATTCTTCGCAGGTCATCTAAAGCTCTCCGATCTATCTGACCTGTACTACGATTTGCACAGCTTCATAGATTACTGTTCGCTGAACGCAGCATTATCAATACTATACCAGACATGTTCATTTTCTGGAAGTTTGACCTGCGCAACATCAAAGCCTTTCAGCTAGAACAAATTGTGATGTAGGTGAGATGCCAGAACTGACCAACGTGAGGCAGGTGTGACATGTGTGTTGTACAGTCTCATTGAGGTGCAATGATGAACCATACCTTCACCGCTTTATGGAGCAAGATCACTCACAAGGAGACTATTGATGAACAAGGACATCGCCAAAACTCTCCACTTTCAGGAAGTCAACGGCATTAATCTGTATTATGTTACCTGGGGTAAGTTCACCCGGCCCGAGCGTGCTGTGATGCTTGTGCATGGCCTCACTGCCAACCATCAGGAATGGGCTCAGCTTGGACCGGCCCTTGCCGAAGAGGGTTGGTTTACTATCGCCCCGGACCTCCGTGGGCGTGGCCAGAGCGACAAGCCGCCACATGGCTACGGTATACCCTACCATGTCAATGACCTGCTTGCGCTCTGCGATGTGCTCCGCCTGTCGAGGGTGCAACTCATCGGTCATTCGCTTGGAGCGCAGATCGGATACTTCTTTGCCGCTATTCATCCTAAGCGCCTTGGTAGGCTTGTGGTGGTGGACGCGGGCGGGCGTGTACCGGCGGATGCGTTGCAAGCCATTGCCCCATCACTCCAGCGGCTAGGACAGGTTTATCCTTCAATCGACGCCTACTTGGAGGAGCGGAAGCGGTCACCGGTCCATACCTGGAATGCCTTCTGGGATGCGTATTATCGCTATGACGCCGAGATCCATCCTGACGGGACCGTGACCTCGCGCGTCCCCAGAGCGGCTATCGAGGAAGAGGTGATGGTCAACATGACCGTCAATGCCGATGTGCTGCTGCCGCGCATTCAAGCGCCGACACTCATTACGCGAGCTACATTGGGGACGCTCACACCCGACCGGGGTTTCATCCTGCCAGCCGAAGAGGCCGAGCGCGTGCGAGGCATCATCGTGGGCAGTCAGGTGGTAGAGATTCCCGATACCAACCATTACACCATCGTCCTCTCAGAGGTCTTCACGCGCGAAGTGCTGGCTTTCCTTGCTGCTGGCGAATGAATTCGTGCTGCATGTTTGAGGGGGCAGGACAGCCCTGTCATGCTGAGCGCAGCGAAGCATCTCTACGCCCATCGCGCCAGACCCTTCGCGGAGTTTACCCTGAGTGCAGCGAATGTGCTCAGTCTGACAACTGCCTACGCATCCAATCAGCTTGTTGGGGACGGTGCTTGTAAGGAATATTGTTGCAGACATGATTGCCATCCTCAAACATCCATAGTTCAGCTTCACTTCCAGCCTCCGCAACCATTTGCTCGGCAGACGCGGGTGAAACAATCTTATCCTGGAGTCCCATGATAACCAGCAGCGGACATGTGACCTTCTCCATTACACCTTGCAGGCTAAATGGCTTCAACAATGTACGCGCAGTTGACTCGTCGGTGGTTTTGAGACGATAGACAAAAGCTTCTCTCGTCAAAAGGGGACGTTGCTCAAATTCGTCAGCAAAGCTATACGCCCCAGAGTTACCAATTACCGCTTTGACCCGTGGCTCAAATGCCGCCGCGCGTGGCGCAAAATAACCGCCGAGACTTACTCCCATCAACCCGACACGTTCTGCATTCACATCCTGGTGGCTCTCAAGGTAATCTATGGCATAACGAATCGGCACTTCATAGTCAAAGCGTAGTGGAAACTCGAACTCCATCTCTCCTTGGCCCGGACCATCAATAGCCAGCACTGCCATGCCCCTTCTCAGAAAATCATCACCATAATTATGCAGCTCCTCTTTAACGGAATCCAGGCCAGGAATCAAAATAACCACTGGAGGTTTAGGTGTATGCCACGGTTTTCTGAAGATGCCGTACATTGTGCCGCCACCTTCATAGGGGATAGCAACTCGTTCTCCCGGGAAATCAAAATAGGGCAAACCTTTCTGATACGTACGTACAACATGTTCATGAGCAGTGCGTAACTCAGCTGGACGATGTACGAACAAGAACTTACCGAAGTGGTAGGTGATCGCTGCATGAAAATAGTGATATCCAGCCGACTGGTAACATTCTTGTGCCTCGGCTACCTCTCCCATATGCTCGTGCACAGCAGCACATGCTGACCACTCACGGTTCCAATCATCCCAGCGCTCAATTCGTTTTGTGACACGTTGAAAGTCATTGGGGTCTACACCGTTTGAAAGAAATCTGGGAGCCCAGTTGTTAATGGCGATTTGCACACGTTCTTCAACACTCATTAGTATGTCCTTTCAGACAAAAAGTCCATCTTCCCAATGCTTAAAGCGAATGACACGATCTGAAAGGCGCGTCAGATCATCATGAATATCGACATTGGCATTCTTTACTCTTTCGCTGCTAAGCCCCAGAAAGAGTTCCTCCTAGGTAGAGGTGGCTGATCTGCGGATTCCCCAGAATTGCATCGTGCGTGCCTACCAGCCTTACTCGTCCGCTCTCCATGACCACTCCACTCGTTGAGATACCCAGACCCGTTCGTACATTTTGTTCCACCAGTAGAATCGTTCTGCCTGTGCTGTGCATCAATGTAATCGTGTCATACACCTGCTTCAGTGTCTTTGGATCCAGGCCCATAGAAGGTTCATCTAGTAAAATAAGCATTGGATCCAGCATCAAGCACCGGGCAAATTCGACTAAGCGTTGCTGGCCACCCGAAAGATTACCAGCCTTCTCCCTGGCCCGCTCTTTCACTATTGGGAAAAGATCTCCGACCTCTTTCAAACGTTGATTCACCAGTGCTGAGTCATGGAGCATGAATGCGCCTAACCTGACATTCTCTCTGACTGAGATCTCGGGAAAGAGACTGTGGTTTTGTGGTACTTGAACAATTCCATACGAGAGTACCTGGCGTGGTTTCATCCCTCCGATTGAATGCCCATTAAACGTTACTTCACCGAGGCGAGGTTTCAGCAGACCGCTAATAATCCGCAGTACTGTTGATTTTCCAGCGCCGTTTGGACCGATAATACAGGTAATCGATCCTTTCTCGACTTCGAGATCGACCCCTTTGAGAACGTCACCTCCGTCATAGCCTGCGAAAACATTCTGCAGTTTCAGTAACATGCTCTCAATCTCCCAGATAAGCTTCCAGCACTGCGGGATTATTGCGTACCTCCTGAGGTGTTCCCTCAGCAATTTTTGCTCCGCGATGCAACACCGTCACCTTATCGCACAGTCCCATGACGAACTCCATATTGTGTTCGACCACCAGGAACGTCACACCATTTTTATTGAGGGTGCGAATACGCGCTGCTAATTGATTAATTAAGGTCGGGTTGATACCTCCTGCCGGTTCGTCCAACAGGATTACCTGTGGCTCAGCAATCAGTACAAATGCAAACTCCAACAACTTTTTCTGCCCGTAGGATAAGTTGCCTGCTGGCATATCCTTGAGCCTGGTTAGACCCACGAAATCCAGCAGTTCCAGCGCGCGTTTCTGTTCATGGGTTGAACTCCAACGACTGAGTAATGCCCTGGCTCTTTCGCGTTGCGCCGCCACGTGCATATTCTCCATCACGGTGAGCCTCGGAAAGATACGTGTCAATTGAAAGGTTCTGCCAATCCCCAATCGGAACACCTTGTCCGGTTTCGCATTGGTGATAGTTTGACCACTAAATCGAACAGTACCCGAATCCACCTTTTCATAACCTGTGATGACATTAAATAGGGTGGTTTTGCCTGATCCATTCGGACCAATCAAACCAGTAATAGTTCCCTGTTCCACCGTGATGGAACAGGCGTCGAGGGCGTGAATTCCTCCAAATGCTTTCGAGATGTTCTGTGCTTCTAGCAGACTCATTGCTCAATCCCTTTCCCTGATCTCTCTACAACCAATGAATCTTCTTGACCTGAAGAAATCTCAACAGCAGGTGAGATTCCCGATCTGTTGCGGGAGGCCTTCCACTTGTTCCACCTCTTACTTATCGTTGGTATGATGCCCTCGGGCAACAATAGTATGATTACCAGGAAGATAACGCCATACATAATCAGGTTATAGCCACTACTCTGCGAGATGATGGTAAGGTATTGTTGAGCAGGCACTAAAATGAGCGCACCGAGAATCGGGCCAAATAGCGTTCCCATTCCTCCCAGAAATGCCATTAGAGCAATAGCCACATCAAATAATGCGTCGAACGCAAAGGGTGGGAAGATTGAACTGTTGAAGTAGGCATGTAGAGCGCCTACCATACCAACAAAGAAAGCGGATAGGACGAAAGCAGTCAGCTTGAATGGACCTGTATTTACGCCCAATCCCAACGCCCTGTCCTCGTCATCTCGAATTGCCAGCAACCCAAGGCCATATTTTGAGTTACGCACCCACCAGGAGGTGCCAAAAGCGAGCAGCAAAATGGTAAGTGCAACATAGTAGAAAGGTATGTTGAAGAAATCTGGGCTCCAGTCAAATGGTATTGGCAAGCTCAATCCTGCCGAACCCTGGGTAATGAAGCGCAGATTGTAGGCCATAAGCTGCATAATAAAGAAAGTCGCAATCGTGATAACTACAAAGGTGTGCCTGCGTGTTCGCAGTGCAGTCCAACCAAATGGGACTGCGAACGCAGCAGCTATCAGACCTGTCAGGGGAAGTAGAAAGAATGGAGTATAGCCCGCAGGAATGTTCCAGGCCTGGCATAACAGCGCCATTGCATAGGCGCCTATCCCAAAATAGACAGCATGACCGAGCGCAATATACCCCGTATAGCCCGAAAAGATGTTCCATCCCGATGCTGCTGCTGCGAAAAATAACGTAAAGACTGCAATTGTTGTGATTGCCGGGTCCGAAAATACGAACGGAAATGCGATGAATGCAGCTAGAAGGACTATGAGCAAGATTATTCTAATTATTTTCATTGCTTTCTTCCTTCAGGCTGTC
>JBKPBA010000545.1:0-5227 GCA_046726675.1 Chloroflexota bacterium | reverse complement strand
GCGAAAGCAATTCATATTGGTGCGATGACCACCCTGCAAACAATGGGTGATTCTCCATTGCTCAAAGAGCTTACTATGGGAATAGTAGCGCGCGCGTCATTAGCCTCATCGTTTTCGCGACTGATTCGCAATAGCGCTACTCTTGGCGGTACGCTAGCAGCAGGAGCCGCTTCGCAGGCTGACCTGCTAACCGCATTAGCGGTAATGGATGCCGAGGTTGTATTGCGTTCTGGATCCAAATCCCAGGTCAATCTGAGGGGTGGCACTGCCGATCATCCTGGTCTCGCGCTGCCGGGCGTTACATTTAAAGGCAAACAGGAACGACGTGTCTCCTGTAGCTCTGTGGCTATGGAGCGCAAACCAAACGAACTCATTATTGAAGTGATCATTCCCCGGCTTGCCTATGGTTGTGCTGCATCTTTCATGCGTGTTGGACGCACTCCTACCGATGTAGCACTTATAAATGCGGCGGCTCTCGTAGAGGTGGATGGAGGTGTCTACCAGCAAGTACGTCTAGCTTTAGGTGGAGTAAATATGGAGCCAGTTCGTATTGAAGCTGTTGAGAAACAACTTGAAGGACGACCTGCGGCTACCTCAGGAGACTCAAAGAGTGCCCTTGATACTCAACAAATTGTTGCAGCGATTCAAGCGGGCATGGCGAACTTTTCGCCCCCGGAAGATTTTCGTGCAAGTGGAGCATATCGGAGGGTGAGTGGAATGAATCTGGCATTTCGCGTACTTGAAGAAGCTGCTACAATCTCGCGTTGGCGGAATATGGTCTCATCTAAAGGGAGGCAATAGATATGGAACTCGAATTGAGAATCAACGGGATGATCAAGAGTCTTGATGTTGCACCTAATGAATCATTGCTGACAGTGTTGCGACAAGAAGGCTATTATAGTGTCAAGCATGGTTGTGAGACAGGTGAATGCGGAGCTTGTACTGTACTAGTTGATGATATGCCGCGACCTGGCTGTGTAACGCTCGCTGCTCAGGTGGGCGGCTGTACGTTGACCACTGTTGAAAGCCTGGGCTCTGCGCGAAAACTGCATCCTTTACAAGAAGCCTTTATTGATACTGGTGCTATTCAGTGTGGGTTCTGCACCCCTGGTATGGTACTCTCTGCACATGCATTACTCAAGCGCAATCCCAATCCAACAGAAGATGAGGTACGTGATGCGCTTTCGGGCAATCTATGCCGCTGTACCGGGTATGTCAAGCCTGTACAAGCTATTCTACGGGCCGCTGCAATCTTGCGTGGTGAAGAGATGGCACCGATTAGTCTCCCGGACTCTGGTGAGAACTTCCAACCGTGGGATCCTGGACGCTCCCCGCTAGAGCATGGGGCAAGCAGACAGGGAGATGATAGCGGTTTCGCTGGCGTTGGTGGAGCAAAAGACCAACCTTTCCAAGACGATGGGCCATCAGGTCGAGGGACAGCAACACTTGTGAGCACTCGTGTTTCCACTGATCTGAAGGTTGTTGGCAAAGCTGAGCGCAAGGTAGATGCTGTTAAACTGGTTACAGGAAAGCCTGCTTTTGTTGATGATATTGAATTGCGTGGTATGTTGCACGGACGTCTACTCACCAGTCCGCATGCACACGCTATCATTCGTGATATCAACGTATCTCGAGCAAAAGCGTTGCCTGGAGTATACGCAGTATTGACGTATAAGGATGTGCCGAGAATACCATATACAACTGCTGGACAATCATGGCCAGAACCAGGCCCACATGACCAATACTGCCTCGATAATCGAGTACGCTTTGTTGGCGATCGTGTTGCAGCCATTGCAGCCGAGACGCCAGAAATTGCCGAGCAAGCTTTAAAGCTCATTGATGTCGATTACGAAATTTTGCCAGCTCTGTTTGATCCACGCGAAGCAATGGAACCTGATGCCCCTCGATTGCATCCAGAGCCTGAATCGTACCACATTCATGATGCATCACGCAACATTGCAGCGCATTTGCACGCAGAAGTAGGTGACGTGGAGCGCGGTTTTGCCGAATCTGACTTGATCGTCGAGGGAGAGTATATTGTCCCACAGGTGCAGCAGACTCCAATCGAAAATCATATTGTGATTACCTACTGGGATGAAGATGATCGTCTTGTTGTAAGAACTAGTACACAGGTGCCCTACCATGTACGCAGGATTATTGCTCCCGTGATTGGATTACCTCCACGCCGCATTCGTGTCATCAAACCGCGTATTGGCGGCGGTTTCGGTGTAAAACAAGAGGTCCTACTCGAAGATATTTGCTCACTGCTGACTATTACTACTGATCGACCAGTGAAATTAGAGTTTTCTCGTGCAGAAGAGTTCAGCAGCAGTCGTTCGCGTCACCCACAAATTCTTCGCATGAAAACAGGTGTAAAGGGTGATGGCACTATCGTAGCCAATTCGATGACCGCACTCGCTAACACAGGAGCTTACGGTACGCATTCTCTGACTGTTCAAAGCAATACTGGATCGAAGCCACTCCCAATTTATCCGTGTCCAAATATTCGGTTTGAGGCAGAAGTTGTTTATACAAATCTACCACCTCCTGGCGCTTTTCGTGGCTATGGTGTCCCTCAAGGCTGTTTCGCTTTGGAAAGCCACATGGACGAGATAGCCAAACAGATAGGTATGGATGCGTTAGAGTTACGGCGTAAGAACTGGATTAAAGTCGGTGACGAAAACCCGCTAGCGAAAGCCCTGGGCGAGGGTAAAGAGGGCTATACACAGATTATTGAAAGTTGTGGTTTGCCAGAATGTTTACAGATAGTTGAGGAGAGATTGAGTTGGAAAGAGAAACGTGGAAAAGGTGGAAATGGTCGTTTTAAACGAGGTGTCGGCGTAGCGCTTGCTATGCATGGCACAGCTATCCCTGGACTTGATATGGGCGGTGCCAGCATCAAGCTCAACGATGATGGTTCGTTCAATGTACTGGTAGGCGCCACGGATATCGGTACCGGTTCAGATACTGTGATTGCGCAAATTGCCGCCGAGGTGCTGGGAGTACATGTCGAAGATATCATCATGCATTCTTCTGACACCGATTTCACGCCCTTTGATACAGGAGCCTATGCCTCTTCAACGACATATATCAGCGGTGGAGCGACGAAAAAAGCGGCGGAACAGGTGCGCACACAGATACTCGATGTAGCCGGTCGCATGTTGAAGGTCAATCCTGAAATGCTGATGATAAAAGACCGCGTCATCACTGCTCCAAATGGACAAACAGTAACCGTTTCCCAGGTAGCATTGCACTCCCTGCATGTTGAGAACCAGCAGCAAATCATGGCTACTGCCTCGTGGATGAGCTACGAATCGCCGCCACCTTTTGCCGCTCAGGGCGCAGAGGTTGAAGTTGATACTGAGACAGGTGTAGTGCGCGTGCTCAAAGCTATTTCAGCAGTCGATGCCGGGCGTGTTATCAATCCAATTACTGCTGAGGGTCAAATTGAAGGTGGGGCAACGCAGGCGCTTGGTTATGGCGTTTGTGAAGAGATGGTTTACAATGAGCGGGGAGCCTTACTCACTACTAATCTTAGCGATTACCGCATTTACAGTGCTCCGGACATGCCAAAAATGGAGACATATATTGTTGAGACTAGCGATCCTTTCGGTCCCTTTGGCGCCAAAGCAATTGCTGAAATTCCTATTGATGGTATGGCTCCTGCTGTAGCAAATGCAGTAGCTGATGCATTGGGAATCCGAATTCGCCAGATTCCGTTGACGCCTGAAAGAGTGTTGCGTACGATTCATTCCCAGGAGGCGAAAAATGATGGGAGCTTCATTTTCTTGAAGCAAATTTTGTAGATGTTGACAAGACGGGACAAGAGTGGGTTTCACTCACCTGGGAATCGCTGTCCTGGTTACGCTTGATTACCATACTACCTATGTGTGACTGTCCCCTATTGCTTATCAGGAGGTATTAATTGATGGTTGATTGGAATCGTCGTTCGCGTATTGCCGACAGCATTCTTGATACGGCAGGAATGACGCCAATGGTGCGCCTACGGCGCGTGGTGGGTGACGTTAAACCCACTATCGTGGCCAAGGTTGAGTATTTCAATCCTAGTGGCAGTGTCAAAGACCGTATTTTGCCTTTCCTTGTATCAGAAGCCGAGCGAAGAGGTGACTTGCGCCCTGGTATGACCATTATTGAAGGCACTACAGGTAACACTGGTATAGCTACCTCTTGTGTAGGCGCTGCGAAAGGGTATCCCGTTGTTATTGTAATGCCAGATGGTATGAGCGAGGAACGTAAGAAGACTATCCGTGCCTATGGAGCAGAATTAGTGCTGACTCCCGGCGCTGAGAGCGATGTAGATCTGGTGATCGAGAAGGTCAAAGAACTCAAGGCTGCAGCTCCTGGTAAATACTGGGAAGTCGGTCAGTTTGTCAACGCTGATAATATCGAGGCGCATTATCGTACGACTGGTCCGGAGATCTGGGAGCAAACCGAGGGCAAAATTGGGGCGCTGGTGTTATCACAGGGAACAGGAGGTACTGTAACTGGCGCGGGCAAATATCTCAAAGAGCAGAATCCCAGAATCAAGATATTTGCGGTTGAACCTGCCGAATGCGATATTCTTTCAGGAGGCTCATGGGGACCACACAAAATCGAGGGTATTGGTGATGGATTTATCCCTGAAGTGTTGCATGTTGAATACCTGGATGGAGTAGTTACCACCACGTCTGAGGAATCAATTGAGATGGCTCGTCGCCTGTCGCGTGAAGAGGGTATCTTCTGTGGTATATCTTCGGGTTGCAATGTAGCAGCCGCAATCAAAGTTGCGCAACGCTATCCTGACATTGGCATGGTCATAACTGTGCTCTCTGACAACGGACTGCGCTACTTCTCGACTGAACTCTGTGGCGTCTTCACTGAACTGGAGGTACCAGACCGCGAGCATCCCATTAGCGATGAAGATAAAGCAAAGTTGGCGAAAGTCAAGCTTGAGGTGATAAATTAGAGGTCTGATCATGTCTGCTGACTATATTCATTATCTACAATGTGTACTCTGCAATGCCAGGTATGATCCAGCAGAGGTCACCTATACCTGTCCCGCCTGTGGTCCTTTAGGCGTCCTTGAAGTCCACTATAATTACGAGCAGATATCTCAGCATATCAGTAGAGCTACACTAGCAGAAGATCACGATCAGACTTTTTGGCGATACCGTGCGCTCCTGCCAATTTCTTATAGTACAGCAGATCGACCCGCGCTGTCGATTGG